>DNSU01000094.1 GCA_003499585.1 Cyanobacteria bacterium UBA9579
ATAGAAGTTAATCCTGATTATTTTCAAGCTTATCTTAATCTTGGTATCCTGCTTGCTGAAAAAGAAAGACTTGATGATTCTATTGCCTGCTTTGAAAAGGTAATTAATTTAAATCCTGATTATGCTGAAGGGTATTATAATCTGGGTAATTCTTACAGAAGTAAGGACAGCTTGCTATATCTAAATCATACAGGAGATGTTTATCTGCATAAGGCAAAAGAGTGTTACAGGAAAACAATTGAATTAATGCCTGATTTTGCTGAAGCTTATAATAATCTGGCGATTATTTTAAATATAGATGGAGAAAAAGAAGAAGCTATTGCTTATTTTAAAAAATCTATAGAACTAAAACCGGATTATAAAGATGCGTACATTAACCTTGGGGACATGTATAGATACCAGAATAATCCTATTAAAGCTATAGAGTGCTGTAAGAAAGTTCTCGAGATAGACCCTGATGAGCCAGATGCTAATTGTAATATGGGTTTAGCATATTTTATGCTGAAAGATCTCGATAATGGCTGGAAATGTATGGAATATCGAGATAAAACAAAAGAGAAAATCTGGATGAATATTCCGAAATTTTCACAGCCAAGATTAAAATCTCTGGAATCTGTAAAAGATAAGACTATTTATGTTTATTATGAGCAGGGATTAGGAGATGCTATTCAATTTGTAAGATATTTGCCATTATTAAGTAATGCCGGAGCAAAAATTATTTACAAGCCTCAAAGTGGTTTGGAGCAACTATTTAAACAAAGTGATTTAAAAGCAGAAATTATTGATAACTCAACTCCTGATGATAGTGTTCAATTTGATATGTTTGTCCCTTTAATGAGTCTGCCATATCTGTTTAAGACTAATCTTGATAATGTACCTTGCAGTAGTGGCTATCTTAAGGCGGATCCTGAAAAAGTTAGAGAATATCAGGAAAAATATTTTAAGTGTAATGAGCTTAAAATTGGTATTAACTGGCATTGCAGAAATACTTTCAGGGCTGACACAAACAGATCGATTTCAGATATTAGTAGTTTCTTTGATATTGCAAGACTGGATAAAGTGAAGCTATATTCTTTGCAAAAAGGAGATGGTGCCGAACAGCTAAATAATCTGGATATTGAAATAGTAGATCTCGGGAAAACATTTAATGACTTTTCCGATACAGCTGCTGCAATAGAGAACCTTGATCTTGTAATAAGTGTAGATACTTCAGTTGCTCATTTAGCAGGATCTCTGGGGAAACCAGCCTGGATTTTATTGCAATATTCACCGGATTGGAGATGGTTTTTGGATACAGAAACTACTATCTGGTATGATAGTGTAAGATTGTTCAGACAACAAAAGCCCGGCAACTGGGATGAAGTTATGGACAGGGTTTATAATGAATTATGTAATCGGTGAGAGTGAATCATGGTAAAAGAACAAGAAACTTTAAATTTAGCTATAAAATCTCATGAAGAAGGAAATTTTGAAGGGGCTGAGAGACTTTATAGAGAGATATTAGAGCAAAATCCAAATAATGATACTGCTTTGTATTGCCTTGGCATAATGGCGAGGCAACTGGGACATTATGCTGCTGCAATAAGTTATTTAAATAAAGCTATAGAAATCAATCCTAATTTTGAGTACTACAAAGACCTTGGAAATATATATTTTGACTTAAGTAGAGGCGAAGAAGCAGTAGAATGCTATAAAAAAGTGCTTGAGATAAATCCGGATGATATTGAAATTAATCACAATCTGGGGTTAATTTATCAAGAAACAGGCTATATTGATGAAGCAATACAATGCTTCCTTAATGTAATCAGCATTAATAAAGACGAATATGAAACACTTAATATCCTTGGTAGTCTATATTTTAATCATAAAAGAGATATTATTAATGCGATCAACTGTTTAGATAAAGCGATACTGGCTAAACCTGATTATGCCGATGCTTACTTTAATCTTGGAATTATGTATAACTGGATTCAAAAAACGGATGAAGCAATAAAGAGCTATGAGAAGGCACTTGAGCTAAATCTTAACTCTGAAGCCCTATATATTAATCTTGGAACTGCTTATCAGGAAAAGAATAATCTGGAAACTGCAATTTCATTTTATAGACAAGGCCTTGAACTGTATCCTGATAATCCTTACCTGAAATTTAATCTTGGATGTTGTCTGATTAAAACGGGGGGTTTTGAGCAAGGATGGAAGTATTTTGAAAGCAGATTAGACGTATTTGAGCATCATAATTTGAAATTTGACCCTGATTTAAAGCCTAAATGGGATGGAAATCAGTTAATTCAAGATAAAACAGTTTATGTTTATCCTGCTTCAATGAGTTTTGACACAGGAGATTCAATAAACTTTGCAAGGTATCTTCCTATATTAGAAGCTATGGGAGCAAAAATAATCTACAAAGTTCAACCTGAACTTCAAAAACTATTTAAACAGAGTAATTTAAAAGCTGAAATTATTGATAATTCTATCCCTGATGAAACACTGGAATTTGACTATCAAGTACCTTTTATGAGCTTACCTGCTGCATTTGAGGCTAATCCTGATAATATTCCTTTTAAAGCTTCCTACCTCAAGGCTGATCCTGAAAAAGTAAGTTATTATAAAGAAAATTATTTTAATAACGATGATTTTAAAGTGGGCATATTCTGGTACTCAGCCGTTGCAGACAGTAACAGGGTAATGCCTTTAGATCATTTTCTTCCTTTAGCAGAAAATATAAAACTCTACTCCCTGCAAAAAGGAGATGGCATAGAAGATATTCCTGAAGGGTTGCAAGTAGTAAATCTTGGAGAAACCTTCAATGATTTTGCTGACACAGCTGCGGCTATAGAAAATTTTGATCTTGTTATTACTCCGGATGCCCCAATTGCGCATCTGGCCGGAGCTTTAGGAAAAGCGGCATGGGTTATGCTGCCGTTCCTATGTGACTGGAGATGGATGGTAAATACTGAAAAATCAATCTGGTATGATAGTATCAGACTATTTAGACAATCCAAGCCCGATAATTGGGATGGGGTAATGAATGAAGTAGTTGGTGTCCTTAAAGAAAAAATGGAACAGTCTTAATGGAAAAGTTAACAGAAGCACTGCAGCAGCATCGGGCGGG
>DNSU01000207.1:0-2675 GCA_003499585.1 Cyanobacteria bacterium UBA9579
TCTGCATCGGGGTTAATTCATTCACAGGCACGACAATGTTTATGATATAATGCTTACGATCACTAAAAGGTTTTAGCGTTTTCTAGTCTAGCCCCTAAATTTATTAAAAATTTAGGTGATCGCCCACTTTTCATCAGAATCAGGTATATAACTATTAAAGTTTAGTTTATTAAACAAATTCTTTCAGTTTGTTAACAGCAAAATCCAGTGCGCCTTTATTGGTTTCAAAGATATTGGCACATGCAGAGCTCATTTTGTCATATTTATCCTGATTTATTAGTATTTGGTGTATTGCTGAATATAATTCCTGCTCATTATCAACTATTTGAGCAGCATTTGAAGTTGTCATGTATTGATAAATATCTTTAAAATTAAATACTGTGGGGCCAGATATAACGGGTACTCCATAGATGGCTGATTCAAGAGGATTATGGCCACCTGTACCTGAAAAACTTCCTCCAATAAATGCTATATGTGATATGGAATAAAGTTTTCCTAATTCACCCATTACATTTAAGAGAATTATATCGTTATTCTCAAAAGTATCTTTTTCACTTCTTAAACCATAATTTAAGCCTGTTTCTGCTATTAATTTTTGAACCTGATTATTTCTTTCCGGGTGTCTGGGTGCTATTAGTAGTTTTAGGTCATTAAACTGATCTTTTAACTTTTTATATGTATTTAAAACTATCTCATCTTCACCCTGATGTGTGCTACCTGCAATTAATAGTCGATTATCCCTTAACTTTATCCCTTCTATTAGTTCAACAATTTGATTTTCTTTTAAAATATTAGTTATATCAAACTTTAAATTACCCATAACCTGAACTTTATCAGGATTAGCACCTATATCGATAATTCTGTCTTGATCTTCTTGAGTCTGCATAAGTATTAAACTATAATTTTTCAAAATTTTTCTGAAAAATAGGCTGAATTTCTTATATCCTTTGTAAGAACCTGGAGAAATACGCCCATTTACTATTACTACAGGCGTTTTATCTTTATTTAATTCATATACAAAATTTGGCCAAATTTCTGTTTCTGCAATCACAACCAATTGTGGTTTAATGGCTTTAATGGCTGATCTTACAGAAAAGTTAAAATCATATGGAAAATATACAATAGCATTAACAGTATTAGCTAATTTATTCTGTGCGACTTGTCGTCCTGTTCTTGTTACAGTAGTTAAAACAAGATTATGCTCAGGAAATTCCTGCCTGAATTTCTTAACCAGACCTTCAATTGCATTTACCTCGCCAACTGAAACGGCATGAAACCACACTGTAGGCTTATTATGAGATAAATTTGAATAGAATCCTATTTTTTGCCAGAATCCTGCTCTTAATTTGGGTTCTATAGCAAATGCCATTAGTATAACAGGACTTAAAAAGAGCCCTATAAGAATTAAAATAAAACTATAAATAAAATACATTGTTTTTAATCATCCTGCATTAACTATTTATTTTAAACCCACAACTTAATATTGACACTATATCTAGAACTAAACTTCATTAATATAACGATATTATGTTGATGCTCCATAAATAATTTTAGTATAAAACTAGTTTAAACGTATTATTGTTTAAACTTAAGTTTGCTTAAGCTTTATACTTTTTAACAATATCTAAGTACTTCCGATATTGTTATTTAATATATCTTAATAAAAAAATGTAAATAAAATTCATTAACTTATATATGTTTGATATTTTACGTAATTAACTTAAATATAAAAATAAAATCCTTCTTATTTATCCGCCAAAATTTACAAAAAACATTTTTATAAATTAGTGAAATAACAACTTTTTAATTGTTTTTATATATATACAAATAAAAAATACCATTCCCCACATGAAATTAGTTTTCTAGAATTTAAAATATAGAGTTAGGAAGGGCACTAAGATTAATGAGTTCAGAAGCTAATCAAAATATTAGTTTGAATACTAATAAATTGAATGAGTATGTATATGATACGTATTCAAGGAATTTATTGTTTAAGTTTACCAGAACTAACGACGTTACTGGAAATAGGCTTAAAGAGATAGCTGGTATCACTTCTGGTGATATTGAAAAAGACACGTATGGTAATCTGAAATATAAATATTTAGCTATTAAAGTCAACAAAACTCCATCCAGGTTAAATGTTTTAAAACTTTTTAAGCCTGGAGAATTTCTAAACTTTATTTTAACTCACTAACTAATCTCCTCAGATAACTCAATGATTCCTCTGCAAAAAGCTTATTTCTTAGCTTTTTGTCTTTTTTTGTCTTTTTATCAATATTTAAAGGCTTTAGTATGCCCCAGTTACTGTTTATTGGCTGGAAATTTTTATGCTCCTGAAAGGTAATATACTCACATAATGCACCTAACATAGTTACAGAGTCTAGTTGTAATGGAGCCAGATCGTTTAAAAATCTTCCCATATTAATTCCAGCTAACAAACCTGTGGCGATTGATTCAGTATAACCTTCTACTCCTGTTGTCTGACCTGCAAAAAATATATCATTTTTTTGTTTCAATTGAAGAGTCGGCTCTAAAACACTGGGGCTATGAATAAAAGTATTTCGATGCATAACTCCAAATCTAACAATAGCAGCATTTTCCAGGCCAGGAATACTTTGAATAAGTTCTTTTTGTGCTCCCCACTTCAAATTAGTTTGGAAACCAACAAGATTATA
>DNSU01000207.1:2740-5107 GCA_003499585.1 Cyanobacteria bacterium UBA9579
AACAAGATTATAGAGCGTAGCTGCCATATTATCCTGCCTCAATTGAACTACAGCATAGTTTCGTTTTTCATTCCTTGGATCTGTTAATCCAACCGGCTTCATAGGGCCATATCTTAGTGTATCTTTGCCTCGTGATGCCATTACTTCAATTGGCATACACGATTCAAAGAATTTAGCATCTTTTTCAAACTCTTTTAATTCTATTTTTGGTGCATTAATTAAAATATCATAGAACCTATTGTATTCTTCTTCATTCATTGGACAGTTAATATAAGAGGCTTCACCTTTTCCATATCTGCTCGCCCAGAATGCAATATCGAAATTAATTGAATCTTTTTCAACTATAGGTGCTATTGCATCGAAGAAGTATAGATGATCAGATCCTGTAAATTTAGAGATTGATTCTGATAGAGCATTGGATGTTAAAGGACCCGATGCAATTATTGTTGGAATGTTTTCAGGGATTTGAGTTATTTCTTCTCTTATTACCTTTATATTTGAGGTTGATTCTATTAATTCCGTAACTTCCTGAGCAAATAAATCTCTGTCAACAGCTAAAGCATTTCCTGCCGGTACTTTGCATTTATCTGCAATGTTTATTAAATACGAATCAAGAATTCTTAATTCCTGCTTTAATAGTCCGCTTGCTACTCCTATATCGCCAGAGCCAAGGCTATTACTGCAAACCAATTCGCCAAGAAAATTTGTATTATGCGCTCCAGTTGGTTTACCTGGACGCATTTCATAAAGATCAACTTTTATTCCTTGCTTAGCAAGCTGTAAGGCTGCCTCAGATCCGGCCAGCCCTCCGCCAATTACAATTACTTTCACTATTCAAAATTTTTCCAGATATTAATACAACTAATTGTATAATATACCAAACTTACTGGGGTGCCAATGGTAAGGTATCATTATAATTTGACATATATACAAAAGTGTATAGAATTGACGGCGTAAACCATCTGGAGCCACCGTCAAGCAATGCTTTTACAGCTTCTTTTGCATTTCTTACTTTTATAATACCTCTATTAGAGGTTAAATTATCATACGCATCACAAATCATAACTATCTGGCTTAATAAGCTTATTTGCTCACCTGATATTCCATATGGATAGCCTGACCCATCATTTCTTTCATGGTGCTCTAGTGCAACCAAGGCAATGCTTTCTGATAAGTTCATTTCTTTTTTTAATATTCTGTATCCTACTTGAGGATGTAATTGCACAAGTTTAGACTCTTTTGATGATAAAGACTGTTTATCAACTATATCTCTAGGAATTCTTAATTTACCTATATCATGAAGCATTGCAGCAAGTGCAACATCTTTTATCTGGGCGTCAGTAAGTTTTAATTTATAAGCTAGTGCGGTACTTAAAACAGAAACGTTGATTCCGTGGGTATAATTGTAATCACCGTAAACCTTTAATTGAGATTTATATATTAGATCATCTATGGTACTAAGCGTTTCTTCTACTATTTGATCTCTAATATCAAAGTAGATGTCTTTGCTCTCTTGAGGTCCGGCTTTCATTACAGTTTTTATAGCCTTTTTATATTCATTTTTTATGTCTAATTGTGCTTTTACAGGAATACAACTCATTTCATTCTCGTAAGTTGTCATCTCAAAAGGAAAACGAGAGTTATCATCCTCATCAAGATCAGGAATTTCTCTTGATTTCTCCAGATCTTCTTCATATTCCTGAATAGATTTTCCTTTTGACTTTTCTTTTCTTTCTTCCGTTATCTGGATTTCATCAAGGGAAATTTCTTCTTCTAAGTCCTCTTCTTCAGCAATTTCAGTATATTCTTCATCTAATTCTTCCATAGCATCTGTATATAATGAAGCAACATACCTTAATTTAAGCAGTTTACCAGGAGTAATTGCTTCTCCTGCGCTTAAAATTATTTCTTTGTTTTCATTATATAAATTAAAAGGAAGTATTTTATAACCTGATATTTCCTCTACTGAAATTAGCCGCAATGTTGGACTCCTTCAAAATTTAATGCAAGTTGCACATGTTGTTTATCGAAAGAAATGCATAGAAACTTTAAAAAAAATTTTTATTCCCATTCGATAGTACTTGGTGGTTTAGAAGAAATATCATAAACTACTCTATTAATTCCTTCTACTTCATTTATTATACGATTTGAAATCAATCCTAACAAGTCATAAGGAATTTTGGCCCAATCAGCGGTCATTCCATCCAGACTTTCTACAATCCTCAGTGCAGCAGTGTTTTCGTAAGTTCTTTCATCCCCCATTACTCCTACTGATTTAACAGGGAGTAATACAGCAAAGGATTGCCAGATTTTATCATATAAATTGGCTTTTTTAATTTCTTCTACAACTATAGTATCTGCTTTTCT
>DNSU01000207.1:5181-5328 GCA_003499585.1 Cyanobacteria bacterium UBA9579
TTTCTAAGAATTTCCAGTCTTTCTTTGGTTATTTCTCCAATTATTCTAATAGCTAGACCTGGCCCCGGAAATGGTTGTCTGTTAACAATTTCATTAGGAATACCGAGTTCTTTTCCTACCAGTCTTACTTCATCTTTAAATAGCTCT
>DNSU01000080.1:0-170 GCA_003499585.1 Cyanobacteria bacterium UBA9579
TGAATTTGGGTCTATCGGGGGATTTGAAGGTAGTGATCATAAAATGGTATTGAATGAGCCGGGAATAACTTATCTCAGTGTCGGAATTGAACCCAATGGCGTACCAGAACCAATTATACATCTTGGCGGCGGCCCTGATTGCTTTGTGAAATTCTTAGAAAAGCAACTCT
>DNSU01000080.1:244-2266 GCA_003499585.1 Cyanobacteria bacterium UBA9579
TCTCTATACATAACGTTGCTTAATAATAATCAATCTGCCAGCCTTTTTCTATTATCCTGCCTGTACACATCCACCCACCCTTTTTACCACCGGCATTATAACACCTATTTAAATTATTATAATTCCAATAATAATATCCTCCTGTTTCTTCTGTGCCATTAAGAGTATAATTATGTTCCCTTCCTCCTTGTGGATACATAATAGGAGCTTTATTTGACGTAACAAGGAACCAGAATACATCTTTCCCTGAATAATTAGGCCCTTTATCAGGTCCGTTTAAATCCACATAAAATTGTCCACATGTTTTTGTAGTAGGAGAATTAGCATTAAGTCCATAATTTGTAGTACACTTGCTACTACTACGTTGTATAGCAACACTCATACCATCAGTTGTTATGAATTTGTAATAATTACTATCATTATCTAAATCAAGAATTCCCCCAGTACCATCAATGTATGAATTAAATACCACGAAACAACCCTGACCAGAGGTATTTTTACAGTTTTTAAGGACATTATATTGTGCAGCTATTGCATCTCCTATAGTAAGGGCATTACCTGTATAAATACAGCTTAAGTCTGTAGTTCCGCAGTTCTCAAGAGCAGCCTTTCTAAGAGCAGCATCTCCTGCTGCCATAGCTCTCTGGAGCCTGCTGATATATCCCTGTTTTTCAATATTAGCTATAAGAGATGGAATTACAAGAGAAGCTATAACTCCTATTATTGCAAGAGTTACTAATACTTCTGCAAGAGTAAATGCTTTTTTATTCCTATTTTGCATATTTTAATTATACTTTTGAATTTTAGATAAGGATATCCTTAGTAATGCAAAATTGAGTTTTAATAATTAAAAACTTTATGTAATCTTTCTCCAAGTTGTTTTCCTGTGCTATCATTATGATTAATCAGGAGTATTATCCTGAGAAAGTAAATAAAATTTTCATATAAATAATAAGGATAATTCTAATGACAAATACTGGATCAAAGAGTAAATTATCAAACTATTTAATCCCTATATTAGCAATAATAGGAATCATAGCGTCAGCTGAGCTAACGTATGTCTATTTTAACGCAAATTTTGTATCAGGAGCAGCTCCTAGTTTCTGTGCGGTAAACGAAACTTTAGACTGTGATGCTGTGGCAAAAACTAAATTTTCAACTTTTCTTGGTGTACCTTTATCTGTTTATGGTTTATTTTTCTATATTTTGGTGCTAAAGATAAGTCTTCTGCCTTTTATCAATCTGCCTTTCCTGAAAGAATTCAGCAATCCAAAAAGCTATATATTTTCTACTGCATCAATGGCTTTAATCGTATCCGCTATCCTTGCAGTTATTTCCTCAACAGTAATTCATAAAATCTGTATTTTGTGCTATTTAACATATTTAATAAATTTATTTATACTACTCTTAAGTAAATCAGGAGTTAGCTTTATGACTCATTATACAAATACTTTAAAAGACGGCATTAATGTACTTTCCAAGCCTTTCTGGCTAATAGCAGTAATAGCATTTTCTATTATTGCTGCTTCCGGCTTATATTATTTCAATGTATCAAAAATTTTCATCCCTAAAGATCCTGTGTATATTAGCAATAAACCCGCAACAGGAAATACACAAAATTCCGGTAATATTTTAGGTGCTAAAAATCCAAAACTTATAATTCAGGAATATACTGATTTTGAATGTCCTTACTGTTCAATTTCAAACCTTATGCTTCACAGGCTTGTCTCTGAAGTCCCGGAAGTTCAGGTGGTTCATTATGATTTTCCATTAGGAAGCTGTAATGCTAAAGTAAATAATACATCACACAAACATAGTTGCCTTGCTGCTTTGTATGCACGTGCTGCTGAAAAACAGGGTAAGAAATGGGCTATGGTTGATTTATTATTTGAAAACCAGCAGGATTTATCTGAAGAAAAAATCTTGCAACTGGCTAAAAAATTGAATCTTAATATTGAAAAACTTAAAAAAGATGCTCATGATCCTTTAGCTATGAAACAATTAAAATCAGATATCAACAAA
>DNSU01000080.1:2346-3203 GCA_003499585.1 Cyanobacteria bacterium UBA9579
CAAAGCTATGGATGCTGGGGTTACAGCAACACCCACATATTTCTTTGGTATTAAAAAACACGAAGGACTTATGCCTTATCCTGAGCTGAAGTCAACTGTTCTTAAGCATATAAGGTAAGGTGACAATAGCACTAGGGGTCAGATTTATGCCGGTGGGTAAGTAATTAAATTAGTGACATTAAAACTAGGCGCAAAGCAGATATCCACCCTACTTTATAGACTGTATTTAAGTATATAAAATAAGAAAAGTTAATTTTTTCATGATTAATAATCTTAAAAATGCTAAATCCTGTGATAGTTTACTGGTACATACATGCTGTGCACCATGCTCTACTTATGTTTTTGAAAAATTAATCCGCGAAGATTTCAATATAGAAGGATTTTTCTATAATCCTAACATTCACCCACATGAGGAATATACAAGAAGGCTAGAAGAACTATTATTGTATTCAGAAACTAAAAAATACAGAATCACCGTAAAGGATGAAGCACCTGACAGATGGTATCAAACTTTACTAGGACTTGAATGCGATAATGAAGGAGGCAATAGATGTAAAGCTTGCTTTCAATTAAGACTTGAAGAGACAGCTATATTCGCTAGCCAAAATGATTTTGATGGATTCACTACTACACTGACAATTAGCCCTCATAAAAATGCTAAAGTAATAAACGAGATTGGGAAGAAACTTGAAGCTAAATATGGCATTTATTTTTTGGAAGCTGATTTCAAAAAAAATGACGGATTCAAAAAGAGCCTTGCCATTTCTCAAAAATACGATCTCTACAGGCAAAGTTATTGTGGATGTGAATATAGCATATGCAAAGCGAGAGCGCCAAAACAGAAATGATGAATTTCT
>DNSU01000080.1:3252-9239 GCA_003499585.1 Cyanobacteria bacterium UBA9579
GTCAAAACTGAAACGATGAGTTTCTGTTTTGTAAACTCATTCTAGTATATTAGAGATTAATTATAAATCTAACAAAAACTAGTCTTTTAGGAGTAAGTTTTTCTTATTTAACAAGGGAAACAGACATTTTAGTTTTTTAAAAAAGCATTGGTTTACATTTGTTTACAAAGCTTATTAATTAAGGCATTTCTTTATATTTTTATGTTTTCCTTATAACAGAAATAAACTATTTATTTTAAACATTTCTTACATTAATAATCACCGTACTCCATACCCAGAGATTGTTATATTTTGGTGATGAACTCACTTAAGTTATCGACTGATGTCTTTTTGGAGCTAGTATACTTATACAAGGAGAGAGATAAATGAGAGTTTTACCTCAGGAACTAATGTGGAAAGCGAGAACAGGCAAAGGTTATATTGATTATCTAAAGCAAATAGGCACAGAATTTGCTATGGGACAAATTTTAAACCTCATAGGCACTTCCAGTAAAAAGAATTTAATAACTCTAACAAAGTTATTTGAAAAAATAGCAGGCTCTGAAGGGTCTGTAAGGCATGCGCGCAGAATGAGATGGTTGTTTGAAACCGATCATGCCCATCTGCACTGGTGGCAAAAAATAATTAGTGAACTTGATCCGAATTGCAGAAATAAGTTTCTGGTTAACTTCTTTGTCCATGGATACTATGCTGATAACCAGAGAAAACGTGCAAAATTCCATGAAAAAAATGGATTTTATCCACCAACAGTACTCCTGTCCAGCATAACCCAGAAATGCAATTTTAATTGTGCAGGGTGCTGGGCTCATAACTATGAAGTAAAAGAAGATTTATCTTTTGAAGAATGGAAAAAAGTATTTGATGAAGCAAGAGATGAACTTGGTGTACACATAATGCCAATCGTTGGCGGTGAACCGTTTGCTCGCAAAGACTTTTTGGATTTAGTCGAGCTTTATCCTGATTGCATTTTCATTGTGTTTACAAACGGGTCATTATTAACCGATGAAACTATTGCAAGAATTAAAAAATTAGGCAACGTTGCTCCTATGTTCAGCCTGGGAGGATGGGAAAAAGCCACTGATGGAATCAGAGGCGAAGGAACATTCCAAATGGTAATGGAAAAAATGGATAAGCTTAAAAAAGAAGGTATATTCTTTGGAATTAGCTTAACCGCAACAAAAGAAAATGCACAAGAAGTTGTATCAGATGAATATATGAAAATGCTATCTGATAAAGGCAGCTTATGGACATGGGTATTCCACTATGTCCCTGTAGGTGAAAACCCTGATGCAACATTAATGCCAACAGCAGAACAAAGAGAGATGATTAAGCAGGCTGTTTATAATGCAAGAAATACTCTGCCAATGATGACTGTCGATTTTTGGGGTGACGGCCCGGAAATGATGGGTTGTATCGCTGGTGGCAGACAATATATTCACGTAAACGCTAAGGGTGACGTTGAACCTTGCACATTTGTGCACTTAGCTACACATAATATTAAAAATTCATCATTAACAGAAGCACTTGAAAGTCCATTTATGAAAGCAGTCAGAAAAGGTGCTCCATACGATGGAAATATGCTGAGACCTTGTATGATTGTAGACAGACCATGGGTTCTTAGAGGATATCATAAGAAATTTAAACCGTATGAAACCCATAGAGGTGCAGCAGATTATCTCACTAAACCTGAAGTAATGAAAGAAATAGATAAATATGCAGAATCTGTTGCTAAAGTTATGGATGAAAACTGGGAAAAAGATTATTATATGACTTTATTCCCACTACCTGGAGAATATTATCACGATAGAAAAATCTTATGCAGCAGTAAATTACCTATAAATGGAGTTCACGGCGGTTGTGAAGCAAACGGTGGGTGTAGCTGCGGAAAAGATTTATCTGCTATAGAACAATTATCTAAAGAACTGACGAATGTATAGTTTCTCTAAGGAGTAAAAATAAATTATGCCAAGACAAATCAATATAGAAAATTGTACACAATGTGGGGCATGCCTTCCAGCTTGCCCTGTAGATGCAATAGAAACCAGAGATGGAATTATTCAGATTAATCCTGATGAATGTGTAGATTGCCAAACATGCTGGCGAATTTGCCCGGAAAAGTGCATAGACGGCGGCCCGGATAAATACCTCGAATTAAGGACTGAACAGTAGATCATGAGCTTAGAGCTAAAAGAAAAAAAGGCAAATAATAAAAAAGAAAGAATTATTTCCTTTCCCCGCATGGGACATCTTAGTATTCCTGTTAGTGCAATGCTAAGATCCATGGGGGCAAATGTTCTATTAGCTCCAAGCAACAATACTGAGACCCTTAACTATGGGACAAGACATAGTTATGAAACAGTCTGCTTGCCTTATAAACTTAATCTTGGCAATTATATTCAGGCTCTTGATGCTGGCGCCAATGTATTACTAATGTTTAATGCTCCAGGCACATGCAGACTGGGAAATTATGCACGTATGGCCGAAGCAACTCTCATAGATCTAGGCTATGATTTTGAAATGGTAATTTTTGACATGTACAAGGGCAAGCTAGTTGAAATTTCCAGAAAATTCGCTCAGGCCATGGGCAAAAAGGTGAGTTTTACTAAGATACTTTATGGCATTCGTTTAGGTTTTGCTAAATTCGATGCTCTTGACGTTATAGAGAGAAAATTATTCTATACCAGACCAAGAGAAATTAAGCCCGGTGCGGCTGAAATAATTTATAAAGCAGGAATTCGGGCAATAGATAGCGCAACGACTATTCAGGAAGTAAAAGATATAGTTGATATAACTATAGAAAAATATGATTCTATACCAATAGATAACAACAAAGATGTTTTAAAAGTTTACCTAACAGGCGAATTTTTTGTTTTGCTAGATCAGTTTACAAACATGGAGATAGAAAAAGAACTCGGATTGCTCGGAGTTGAAGTAGAAAGACAAATTATGCTTTCGGACTGGACAAATGGCGTACTACTCCCAAAATGGATACATAAAAGAGAATCTCACAGGGAACGAGCTTTCAGAGTTGCCAATAATTATATAAAAAGAGCTATCGGTGGAGAATGTATGGAATCCATAGGAGATACTGTTTATGCAGCACAGGCAAACATTGACGGAGTGGTTCATATCGGTCCGTTTAACTGCAACCCTGAAATAGTAAGCCAGTGTATTCTTCCTCACGTTAGCAGAAAAGAAAATATACCTGTTATTTCCTTAGTAATAGATGAACATCAGGGAAAAGCAGGTTTTGTTACCAGGTTAGAAGCATTTGTTGATTTAATGTACAGACGTAAAAGAGCAAAGATTACGGCCTAAAGGCCATAAGGAGGACAATATTATGAAAATAGGCATACCAAGGGCTTTAGGATATTATATATACTATCCTTTCTGGCATGCGTTCTTCAATGACCTTGGTATTGAAGTTGTCTTATCAGGAAAAACATGTAAAAGAATCGTGTCACAGGGCAGTGCTCTGGTTGTTTCTGAAACATGCCTTCCCGTAAAGGTATATGTAGGGCACGTTATAGATCTTTTAGACAAAGGAGTAGATGTAATTTATTCTCCAAGCATTCAATCAATAGCTCCAAAAATATATAACTGTTCAAAATTACGAGGCCTACCTGATTTAATCAGAAACGTTATCAAAAGAGATTTCCTCTTAATTGAGCCAACTCTGGATAAATCTGCTCCTAAACAGGGTTTATACGAATATTTGTATGAATCTGTAGCCCCATTAGGAATTACAGATAAAAAAAGAATTAAGCAAGCATCAAAAGCAGGCTGGGAATGCATGAATAATTATCATCTTATGACTAAAGCCGGCATGCCTATAGATGTTGCCAGAAAAAATGCCATAGCCGGTAAAGTTGAAATCGTTAATGATCATGATAATTTCCCTATCAGCGTTGCTGTACTTTCCCATGGATATAACTTGCATGACGACCATGTGAGTATGAAAGTATTTAAGAAACTTGAAAAACTTAAAGTTAAATCTTACACATCAGATAACCTTACAAAAGAAGAGATGTCTGCAGGTGTTAACGTATTAAATACTCAGCTATACTGGGCCAATGAATATGAAATGACCGGAGCTGCAGGACATTTCTTAAAAGATAATAATATTGACGGTATAGTTACTATAACAGCATTCGGTTGTGGTCCTGATTCTCTTATGGTTGAAAGAATCACACGCTACGCTAAAAGACTCAAAAAACCGCTTTTAAATCTTACTATTGATGAACACACCGGAGAAGCGGGGTTCATTACAAGATTAGAAGCGTTTACAGATATGCTTTTAAGAAGAAAACGTACTACTATTGTCGAAGCTCTCAACAAGCAAGTATACCGTGACAATTCAGATATCCAGAGAATACGTGCTGAAATTGAGCGCATGAAAATCAATGTCTAATTTTAAAATTCATTATACACAGATATATTACTGAGGCACCATTATGAAAATTTCTTTTCCTCATATGGGAAATTTATATATAGCACTTGGAAGCGCTCTCAAAATCATGGGAGCAGAGGTTATTATACCTCCTTATAACTGTAAGAGAACACTTTCATTAGGAACCAGAAATAGCCCTGAGGCTGTATGTTTACCGTACAAGCTCGTTCTAGGCAATTATATTGAAGCAATTGAAGCTGGGGCTGAAGGACTTCTCATGATTGACAGCCCTGGGATATGTAGACTCGGCCAGTATAGCAATTCTTCAAGAACTGCGCTTACAGATATGGGGGCAGATGTAGAATTTATTAATTTTGATCTTTATAAAGGCAAATTAAGAGAGCTTTATACCGGATTTAAAAAGGCTACAGGCAACAGTAATCCTATAGATATTATTAAAGCTATTAATGTTGCGCTTATCAAAATTGATATACTTGACCAGCTTGAGCATGCACTTGCCTATTATAGAGCCCGAGAAATCCAGATAGGGAGTGCTGACATTCGATACAGAAGAGGAGTAAAAGCAATAGAAGAGGCCATGTCTCCCGCAAAATGCAAAACAGCATTTAAATATGCCATGGAGCAATTATCATCTATCCCTATAGATAAGGATAAAGATGTAATACATGTAGACTTAACCGGAGAAATTTACGTTGTTATTGATTCTTTTTCCAATCTGGAAGTAGAAAAGGAGCTTGGTAAACTTGGTGTGCACGTCCATAGAAAGTTAAACCTCAGTAACTGGACTAAAACTTTCTTAATTCCTTCTTTTTTACAATTTAGCGAAAGCCACGGGGAAAAAGCTGCAAGGTATGCTCATGATTTCTTAAAAAGGGATATCGGAGGCGATGCTATAGAATCAGTGGGTGATACTGCATATGCAAGCTATTCAAAAAGCGACGGGATAGTTCATCTATTGCCATTTACATGCATGCCGGAGATTATCGCACAGAATATACTTCCAAATATAAGGATGGAAAGAGATATTCCTGTGTTATCTCTTGTACTGGATGAATATCAAGGCAAGGCAGGATTTGTCACCAGACTGGAAGCTTTTGTTGATCTTATTAACAGACGTAAAAGAAAACAAGAAAAAGTAAAAATCGCTTAATTATTACGATCTTTAGATTCTTCACGGAGTTTATCCTGAGTGAAGCGAATATACCAAGACTGACAGGGTTAAGATTAATATCTTAACCTTTATTCAGCTGCAAAAACCGGCGGAAGTACTATAAGAGCATTTGTCACTCTGCCGCCGCCTTTTACAGATGGAAAATTAACCAGTCTTCCATTAACTACCATCTGGGTAGAAGTGCCGCCATCAAGGTTCATTGCATTATGACAGCCTAATTCCCACATAATTTTAGCCAATTCAGTTAATGTAGCCCCCTCAGAAATTCCTTTTTGCCTTCCATCTATAGTAACCATAACAAGGCTGCCGCCTTTTGTATAACCTATAGCGGTTCTGGGAAATTTTGTCCATAAGAAACTGTGTGAAAACTTCTGTTTATCAATAAATATCTTACCGTTTTTTACC
>DNSU01000145.1:0-5421 GCA_003499585.1 Cyanobacteria bacterium UBA9579
GACAGACCCTTTTAAGCTAAAAATTTGTTTTATGATTCTATACCGGTAGTGACCTGACTTTCCTGCTGGTCTTCTTGCCTAATTTTATAAAGATACAGAACAGGATATTCTCTTACATAAATCTCTTGCTCATTTCTTTCGACAATAAAGGTAATATTGCCTGATTCTTCTCCCATTGCTATATTTACGTTTGAAGCTATAGCATTGAATACTGATTGTTCATTAGCAATTTTAACTTTTATAGCTCCAACCTCAAATATTTCATTTGTAGCGTTGGCTTTAATTTTGAATTTTAAGTCGTATTCACCAGGTTCCCAGTTTGGACCGCAAATAAATGCGAGATCAAAGTTAAATTTGGCTGGTGAGTGTATAGCGGTAAGTTGATCCCATACGTTAATTACAGTTAATCTGTTATTTTTAAACAACATTTGCTCTGCAACTAAAAGATATTGTTTTTCCATTCTAATAACCTCTCCTGTGTACTGACTACTCGTATATAAATTATGATAATTTCATGAACTTACAATAGAAAAGCCGTTAAATAAATTAGTTAATTATATATATTAAATCATACTGTTAGGTTATAGAATTTTTTAATTTTATAAAAACCATTTTGTTAACATTATTAACGGATAATTTTGAGAAGCGGTTTTATTTTTATATAATTAATTCAGGAATTAGGGCTGGTTTTATTATTAAGGAGATGATACTAAATGAGCTATATTATGGTTTTTATTGGTGGAGGAATCGGGGCAGTTCTTAGATATATTATTACTTTCCTTTCCAACAAGTTTTTAGGAGTCGAGTATCCCTACGGGACATTTATTATAAATATTATCGGAAGTCTCTTTCTAGGCTTTATTCTGGTAATAGCTGCTAATAAAATTGAAACCATAAATCCAAACTTGATAATATTTCTGACTATAGGAATTGCAGGGGGCTTCACTACTTTCAGTACTTTTAGTTACGAATCTCTGGTACTGATTCAAAAAGGACAAATCCTAAGCAGTATGAGCTATCTATTTTTAAGCCCTGTTTTAGGACTTAGTGCAGCATATTTTGGAACTTATCTGGCAAGACTCTACAATAACCAATAGTCTTTATACAAATTAAATTGGCTTTATAGGCCAAACAGTAATATACTTATTAATAGAGTTTATATAGAGAAAGTTCAGTTTATATGAAAATAGCTTTTTTTGGAGTACCGGAAGCCGGTATAGTATGCCTTAATGCACTTATGCAGCATAAGAAAAATATTATCGCTGTTATCCCTCCTATTCCTTCACATCCTGTTTACAGCATGATGGTTGGTTTAGCTGAACAATACAGTATTCCGGTTTTAGGGTTTAACAGTTCTCCAAAAGAAGAAAATTTTATCAATGCTTTTAGAGACCTAAAAGCAGATGTAGCTGTGGTGTGTTCTTTTGATCACCTTTTGCCTGCTGAGCTTATTGAAATACCCCCTTTAGGCTTTATAAACTGTCATCCTTCTCTACTTCCTGAATATCGTGGAGGAAACCCTTTCTTTCATGTTATCGCCAATGGCGAAAAGAAAACAGGTGTTACCATTCACTATATGGACCCTTCTTTTGATACAGGAGATATTATTAGCCAGTGGGAGGGGGATGTAGCACCGGATGAAACCCTGGGAACTCTTTTTAACAGATCAAATCTGCAAACTACTCACATGCTTATTGACGTAATTAACAGGCTTGAAAAAGGGGAAAAAATTACAGGAACCCCCCAGATAAAAGAAGGCAATTATAAACGTGCTTCAATCATACTTCCTGAAAAAGGGCACACTATAATTGACTGGTCAAAAGACGCCGCCTATACAGAAAGATTTACCAGAGCACTAAATCCGTTTTTTGGAGCAATAACTTATTTTAGGGGCTGTATGCTTAAGATTTGGTCTGGTGTATGTATGGAAAATCAGATGGTTAATCAGCAACCTGGAACTATAATAAACGTTACACCGGATAATATTGCAATTGCGACTGGAAAAGGATTATTTTTCCCTACCTGTTTTCAAGTAGGGAACTTTGTAATCTCCGATATAAAAGATTTTATCAACCGAACTAATCCACAGGTTGGTGAATCTTTTACAGATAAGGCTTAATACTCAATGCTAGTAATAGAAGCAAGCCACAAAGCCCTAAAGGCTTTTCCGTTGTCCTTATTAACCTATAATGCTAAGCTCATCATTTACAAATTCCCTTACTTCAGGATTTTCATCAGTAGAGAATTGTTTAAGGATTTCTTTTGCCTGCTGATTTGAATATATTGCAGCAATATCGGCTATTCCGGCCAATGCTTTTATTTTAATTGAAAAACAGGCATCTTTTGTGGCTTTACGTAATAATTCAAGTGCATTAACAGAATTTAAGTAGCATAAAGAAATAACGGCAGATTCTCTGACGTTTTTATTTTCATCTTTTAGCATTGTTTTTAAGTTGTAAAGTATGTTTACAGGAGCTTTATCAACATATGCCTTTGCGGCAATGCTTCTAATAACCTCGTTATTACTTGACATTAATAATAGAATTTCCTGCTCTGACAATGAATTTATATTGTCGACCAGCTCTGATATGCCTCTGCTTTTCATATCAGGATCACATGAGGTAATCAGTGCCTCGATTTTCTGATTGATATTATCAAATCCTGATAAGCTGCTTTTTGAATTTATTGGATTTGTAACAAATTGTTTATTTAAACAATCAGCCTTATCAATGTTTTCAGTTTTGTTGCGATTTTTAAACATACTTACCTGCTATAATTTACTCATCTTACTCAATATGATTGCATATACTATAAGAAAAAACCCATATTAAATTTTGCTAAAAAATGATCCTTATATTAAGTATGTAAACAAATTTTTACAATTTTTTACATAATGTAAAAGAAGTATTTATAATTAACATAATGAGGATTACTGCATATAAAATCCGGAAGATACAGGCTAGCATTATTTTACAGGCACAATAGCCTAATAATTTAATTTGGTGCAAAGATAATATTCAAATACTTTAAAAAATTCAATATTAAGAGCTTTAATAAAGGGCTAAATATTTTTTGAGAACATGATATGCTAGGTTATAATCAAGTTATTAACTTGTTGCCCTGCAAATTTAGTATCCATCACCTGACTTGAGTCGATAATTCAGGTTTTTTATTAAAATACTATTAAATTTTGCGGTAAAAACAGGCTTTAAAAGATATGTGAGAGCAAAAAGGTATATGGACTGGAAAATTTTTATTAAACCATATATACCACCCGAAGAATATACACCGTTTGATGCTGATCCAAAAAAGCTAAATGGTTTTATATTCTTCGCAATTCTTGGTTTTATAATATCTTTTAGTCTGATAGCGAAAGTTGAGGGCAGCTCAGACACTCACAAAAGCACTAATCCTGCATATCTGAAGCTGCAAAGTATAAGACAAAGCATTGATAGCATTGAAATGTCAAATGCTATGCTTGAATCTGAAATACTTCTTTTAAATCATAGTTTGGCTCAGATACTTGAAAGCAAAAGAAAACAGGAAGTATTAACCCTATCAAAGTTCACAGGGAGTCATAAAAAGGTTGGGGAAGGTATTATTATTAAGCTATCTGATAGTGATCAACCTCTTCAACTACACGAAAACCCTAATATCGGCTTAATTCACAATACAGACCTGCTAGAGGTAATTAACAATTTATGGAGCGCTAAGGCAGAAGCAATCTCTTTAAACGGCGAAAGAATAACTTCTCGCACCGGAATACGTTGTATAGGTCCTACTATTCTGGTAAACAAAACCAGAATCACGCCTCCATTTATAATAAAAGCCATTGGAAATCCTACAACCTTAATAAATACAATTCAAAAAGGTCCTTTACAAACTTTAGAGCTGGCGGGAATAAAATATTCCATAGAAAAATATAACAGGTTAGAAATTCCAGCAGATGGTACTATAATATTAACAGGAGATTTTTAATCATGTGGTTACCGTCAGTCGGGCTTATAATAGGATTAATCATAGGGAGTCTGTTTCCATTTAGTATTCCTGTACTAAGTGCAAAATATCTCGCTGTTACAGCTTTGTGCGCAATAGATTTTATTTTTGTCGGATTTAAGGCCAGATTAAATAACCATTTCAATACAGCACAATTTGTAATAGAATTTATATTAAATACAATAATCGCTATTGGCTTAGTTTATCTTGGCGATATAATGAATGTAGACTTATTTATGGCAGTAGCTATAGTTTTAAGTGCAAGAATTTTCTACAATATTTCAAGTTTAAATCACCTGTTATTTTATAAAAATAGTAATATAATGTAGTGTTAGTTAGGATAAAAACGAGGTCGAACATAAGTGGATAATAACTTCGGACCAAAAAATTTAGATGACATGTTACCAAGAGTTATTTCTCAAGGTGTAAACAACCAGGCTAATATTAAAGTAGTCGGTGTTGGCGGTGGCGGTGGAAATGCCGTTAATCGAATGATTGCAGCTGGCTTAAGCGGCGTGGATTTCTGGGTAATGAATACAGATGCTCAGGTTTTACAAATGTCCAGTGCTGTTAATACAGTGCAATTAGGTGGTAGATTAACAAACGGTCTTGGTGCCGGTGGTGATCCTTCAAAAGGAGAAAAAGCCGCTGAAGAAAGTCGTGATGATATTATGGTAGCTCTTGATGGAGCAGACATGGTGTTCATTACAGCCGGCATGGGCGGTGGTACCGGTACAGGTGCTGCTCCGGTTGTTGCTCAAATAGCCAAAGAACTCGGCGCTTTAACTGTTGGTGTTGTTACTAAACCTTTCAGCTTTGAAGGCAAACGCAGAATGAATCAGGCTATGCAGGGTCTGGAAAAGCTAAAAGAAAATGTTGACACAATTATTGTTATTCCAAACGATAAATTGATAGAAGTAGTAGAACGCAGAACAACAATTAGAGAAGCTTTCTATGTTGTAGACGAAATTCTATTACGTGGTGTGCAAGGTATATCAGACATCATTACAGTACCTGGCCTTATTAACGTTGACTTTGCAGACGTTAAAGCTGTTATGTCAATGTCAGGTTCAGCTCTTATGGGTATTGGCCGTGGCAGTGGCGAAGGCAGAGCTATGGAAGCTGCTAAAATTGCAATTAATTCACCTCTGCTTGAAACATCCATTAATGGAGCAAGCGGTGTAATATTCAATGTTACAGGCGGTCCTGATATGACTTTACATGAAGTCTATGAAGCTGCTGAAGTTATTCACGAAGCAGTTCTGGATGATGCAATCGTTATATTCGGCTCTGTAATTGATGACAGAATTCAAGGGGAAATCCAAATTACTGTTATCGCTACAGGATTTGATCTTAAACCTCAAACAGGCATGGAAGAAATGACAAATTCCTATACAAACTCTTATGGAGCAGGATTATCATCCA
>DNSU01000145.1:5477-6206 GCA_003499585.1 Cyanobacteria bacterium UBA9579
ACTGGAGCAGGATTATCATCACTTTATCCTTCCTCCACTCCAAATAAGAAAAAAGCTCAGGAACTGGCAAGCAATATGTTAGACATTCCTGAATTCTTAAAAAAACCTTATTAATAACAGAATAAAAATACCTTACAAAAGAAACCGTAGTCTAAACCACGGTTTCTTTATTTATGATAAGGCTCGTTATTGATAATCTTGAAAGCCCTATATATTTGTTCGACCAGAAACAGCCTTGCAAGCTGATGAGGGAATGTCATTTTAGATAGGCTTAGTGCGAAATCAGCCCTTCTTTTAACGCTGTCTGATAAACCTGTAGCCCCACCTATAACAAAAACCAGTTGATTTATGCCTTTTATATTTATTTCCTTGACTTTTGCAGCAAATTCTTCAGAATCAAGCTGCTTCCCCGGAATATCCAGAACAATCACATAAGCAGTATCAGGAATTTGTTTTAAAATCTTTTCTCCCTCAATTTCAACACTTTTTTGAGGATCATATTTAAGATCTTCAGCACTTATTTCAGTGACTTTCAATGAAGAATAGGGCTGAATTCTCTTAGAAAATTCTTCTATTCCTGATTTTATATACTTTTCTCTAATTTTTCCAACAGCAATAACATGTATGTTCATAGAAAAATTGTACTACAAGATTATGGCTTAAGTTTTTATTTCTCTTTATTAAAAAGTGTGGCGATTTGGCTATGATTTTTTGCGAATTTTGCAACCC
>DNSU01000145.1:6295-6548 GCA_003499585.1 Cyanobacteria bacterium UBA9579
TTGCACCTGTTTTGCGCCTTTTTAATAGGTGCTTTTGAACTATTGGTAAGAGTATCAGCGTTTTTTATTTTGAGTGAATTTCTTGTAAAAGCTTGTGGCAGTTGGGGTTTAGCAGTCACTATTTTGATGCAAATTGGCTAAAACGTTGAAAACAAAGGATTTTTTAAAGTATCCGTTTGGCTACTAAATTAATGCTAATTACAAGAAGCAGGCTCCAAAATTCATCATTTTCCACAATGAATTTTTACGCAGT
>DNSU01000174.1 GCA_003499585.1 Cyanobacteria bacterium UBA9579
CTTATATTGCCTAAATTTATTTACAACAGCAGTTTGATCCGCAGCAGTTTGAAAGAGCTTTTTGTGCTTCTTTCATTTTAACTTTTATACGCCCGTCAACCGCTATACCTAAACCGGTTTTATCAGATATCTTGAGCGGGTTGATATCAAGCTCTTCGATGAAGCTAAAATCGTTAATTAGTTGGGAAAGTCTTAATAATGTTTCTTGAATCTGATCAATATCAGCTGGGATCTCGCCTCTTGAACCCTGAAGAATCTTATAAGCTTTAACTGATTCAATCATTTCTTTAGCATCGATATCAGTTATAGGGTTAATTCTGAAGGCAACATCTTTAATGGATTCCACGAAAATTCCACCAAGACCAAACATCATTAAATGACCATATTGTGGGTCGGTTGCTACACCGCAAACCATCTCACGGGATCCTTTGACCATTTCCTGAATGATTACGCCATCTAAAGCATTTTCAAGATTGCGTGCTTTTAGTCTTTCAATAAGGCCTTTATATGACTCTCTGAGTTCTTCTTCAGACTTAATGTCTACCATTACCCCACCAATTTCTGTTTTATGGGAAATTTTGGTGGAGGTAATTTTCATTACCACGGGATAACCGATATTGTTGGCTACTTTAACAGCCTCATCTTCACCCTTGGCGAATGAATATTTACAGGTTCTGATTCCGTATGCTTCCAGAACATCTATTGATTCAAGAGTTGTAAGTTGATCTCTACCTTCTTCAAGAGCTTTTTTAATGATTCCTTTTGCTTTATGGTGATCAACCTCATATGCTGGCTCTTGTCCTACAGGTCTTTCGAGCCATCTGCGGTAGTAGTCTAACACGGACATAGCCTTTGCGGCTGATTCCGGATATGCATAGAAAGGAGTATTTACTTCTGCTTTACTAATATGGCCGAAGAATTCTCTGTTTGTTATAAATACATTTACTATTGGTTTGTCTGGATGCTGTTTCTTCATTTCCATAATGCCGTTAGCTATTTCCATTGGATTTTGACCCATAAATGGTAATGCAATCACCATTGCCATATCAACATTTTCATCTTCCAGAACTATTTCAAGGCATTTTGTGTAATGTTCTATAGGTGCGCTGGCGATCATGTCAACAGGGTTGTTGACACTTGCAGCTGCTGGAAGGAATTCTTTCATTCTATTCTTGGTTTCTTCTTTTAAATTAGCTATTTGCAGACCATACTCACTAAGAGCATCAGTAGCCATAATTCCAGGACCACCTGTATTTGTTACTATTGCCACTTTATTACCTTTTGGAATTGGGCAGGTAGTGAATATCTGAGCAACTTCAAACAGTTCTAAAATGGAGTTAACTCTAATAACCCCACTTTGCTTTAATAAAGCATCAGCTGCCAGGTCAGCACCTGCTAAAGCACCTGTGTGAGAAGATGCAGCTTTGGCTCCTGCTGCTGATCTTCCTGATTTTACAGCTATAATAGGCTTTTTCTTTGAAATTCTTGTTGCTAATTTTTTATATTCTGCCGGATTTTCAATTGATTCGGTATAAAGAAGGATTTGATCAACCTGATCATCATCTTCCCAATACTCAAGCATTGTAGCATCATTGACATCAGCTTTATTTCCAACTGAGACAAACTGGCTAAGTCCAATATTAAAATCTTTTGAGATGGTAATGATAGCAGCGCCAAGAGCTCCGGATTGGGATACGAATGCTGTTTTGCCAGGGTTTGGAAGATCTTCAGCAAATTGTGCATTCATTCTGACAGCTGGATTAGTATTAAGTACGCCCATGCAGTTTGGACCCACAGCTTTCATGCCGTATTTATGTAATTTGTCAACTAATTCCTGCTCTAACGCTGCACCTTCGCTACCTGTTTCTTTGTATCCGGCTGTAATAATTACTACACCAGTAATACCTTTTTCATGGCATTGGTCAATTGTTTCTGAAACAAGTTTATTCGGTATAACTATTACAGCAAGATCAACTTTTTCCGGTACATCCAGTATACTTTTATATGTTTTTTTGCCAAAAAGAGTATCTGCTTTAGGGTTAATTAGATATACTTCTCCATTAAAATCATATCTAATAATGTTATTAACAAGTTCTCTACCTAAAGATCCTTGTCTTTCAGTGGCACCAATAACGGCAATGGCTTTTGGCCGCATAATCGCATCTAGTTCTTTGCTCATGTTGGTTGTTTCCCTTTTATATTCTAAATGTACCGTATGTATAAATAAAATTGGGTGATAAAATCACCTAACTTAAGTTAACGCTTGATGTCTTTATTGGAACACTATTTAATTTTTGGTTATTTATTTTTACAAAAAAGTGGCCTCTTATCTATTAAAATACGCTCAAATTTTGGTGTAAATAATGAAGTTATTTGTTGTGGTTATTTATATCCTTCATCAAGCCATTCCCTGATTTTAAACTTAACGCCAAGGCTTTCTACAATTTCTGCACACTTTTCAACGTTAATATTATAATTACCAAAGCCATTCACTACCGTTGCAGTTGTGTCAATACCCTGATTCACGCACTCTGTAATGAAATCTTTGACCCCAGTATAGGCAATCTGACTGTCAAATCTGCAGTCTGTCAGTTCCTTATATAGCTCAGCGTTTTCAGCATTTAAACTTACTGAAATTTTGTCTATAATTCCTGCCAGTTCAGGGACAATATTTCGCTTGTGAATTAAGTTGGCATGGCCGTTTGTATTGATTCTAACAGGCATTTCAGGGTAATTTTGTTTAATAAAATTTGCTACATCCTTGACTATGTCAAGTTTAATTAATGGTTCGCCATAACCGCAGAATACAATTTCATTAACAGATAAAGAAGAATCTTTGATTTCTTCTATGATTTGCTCACTTGAAATGTTTTCATTGTCGAGTTTCAGGTTAGCCCCGGCCACAGTATCACTTAAAGTCCTTATACAGAAAACACAATTATTGGTACACAAGTTGGTTACATTTATGTACATTGAGTTATTGAGGTAATAAACAAATTTATTTTCTGTTTTTGTGTTCATTTAAGCTTACTCTCGTGTTAAATTTGGGATTACCCTTTTAATTTTTGCACAATGGGGGGTAAATATTCAAGGGATTAACCTGCTTGAATTACTAATTTTTTTAACGGACAGAATCATATATTTTGTCCTTTTATTTAAATACTCAAGGATAAAATATATTTATATGGGCTTAATAAGTGTTTTCTGTGCAATTTTAGCTTTATTTGTATAAATTTTTAGAAAATTTGTATGAAAAATCTGTTTGAAAAGTGTTTTTAAAAATAACCTTCAATCATAATATCCGGTGGGAGAGATTTAATTTCATCAAATCTAAGATTTGGTGTTTCATTAATATCTGTGATATCAAAGCCTTCTATAATTGACTTTGCCTGATTATCACCAAGAATTTTTGGAGCAATGAAAAAGTAAAATTTATCTACAAGGCTATTTTTGATGAATGCACCATTTAAAACCCCGCCTGCTTCTATAAGAATACTTGCTATTTGATCCTCATAGAGCTTGTTAACGAGATAATGAAGGTCAATTTTGTCATTAACCAGCGGACATTTTAGGATTTCAACGTTATCAGGGTAGGTTTTATTATTTATATTTTCAGAAGTAGCGATAATTACTCTTGTACCATCATCATGATAGACTTTTGAATCAGATGAAGTCTTTAATTCAGAATCTATAATTATTCTTACAGGATTTCTGCCTC
>DNSU01000033.1:0-624 GCA_003499585.1 Cyanobacteria bacterium UBA9579
TATCTTGATTTTTATATTTTTTATCCAGACAGGCTCTTATTTTAAACATTTCTTATTAAATTAAATTAAGCGCAATAGCTGGATTCTGATTGGCTTGTGCCTGCAAGATTGCTGATGAATTTTGTAATATCTGATTTTGAGTTAATTTGGACACTTCTTTGGCTATATCAACATCTCTAATTCTTGATTCAGCTGCCAGCATATTTTCCTGTTTAATCTGCAAGCTATTAACAGTGCTTTCAAGTCTGTTTTCTATTGAACCAATATTAGATCTTCTTTCATTTATAGTGCTTAATGCGCTATCTATCTTATCAAGCATCTGGGCTGCGTTAGCAGAAGAGGATAATGCAGTATCAAGATCAGCGCCTGTAGGCATGCCAAGATCCTCAGTTTTTATTGATCCTAAAGCACTGCCTATTTCAAGAGAATTAGTATCAGCATCTGCGTTTGGTCCAGTTTGTAATGACAGGTTACTGCTGCTGCCATCAAGAAGATTAATGTTATTGAAAGAAGTTGATTTTGCTACTCGGTTTATTTCACTGGTTAATGATTCGATTTCTGACTTAATAGCATCTCTTTCAGCTTCACCATTAGTTCCATTAGCGGCTTGTACTGTTAGTTCCC
>DNSU01000033.1:691-871 GCA_003499585.1 Cyanobacteria bacterium UBA9579
CGGCTTGTACTGTTAGTTCCCTGACTCTTTGCAAGTTTTCACTAACAGATCCCAGGCCTGCTTCAGCTGTCTGCATAAGATTTATTCCGGTTTGAGCATTATTATAAGCTGCTTCTGACCCTCTAGCCTGTGCTTTTAGCGTTTCAGAGATTGTCAACCCTGCTGCATCTTCAACCGCTT
>DNSU01000033.1:950-2526 GCA_003499585.1 Cyanobacteria bacterium UBA9579
AACCGCTTGCGTAATACGACCAGCGGCTATTTTTATCATTGATTGTTCTACTTCTTTATTGGAAAGTGCCAGGCTTCTTTGAACCATGGATGAAGCTACATTTGTATTTACATGAATGCCCATATAACCACCTCATAAAATTTATAGATATACTTAGTATATCTCTTGTTAGTCCTGTTTTCAATTATATATTGTTTTTTTAATTAAAACATTTACAATGTTTTAAACATTTATCATGAAATAATTTTGATTTTGGATCATTTCAAGAAAATACTTTTTAATCTTTCCAAAGACGTTAATATGCTCTTTATCCGCTAAAACTATCAATATTAGTTTCTATTACAAATTGGAGATTTTAATACCCTTAATAAACTCAGATGTTTATAATATTAAGCCTATCAATTTTGGCCAGAAAATTAATATTCCAATAGTAATTGCAGTTACTGCACTTATAAATACCGCTCCTGCTGAAATATCTTTTGCCATTTTTGCAAGAATAGAGAATTTATTACCGAAATAAGCATCTATTACAAACTCAATAACTGTATTTATCAACTCAGCAAATAGCATAAATCCTATCATTAATACCAGAATAGCGACTTCAACTGTGGGTAGTTTGAGTAAATTTGCCGCAATAATCACTCCAGTAGCAATGATCAAGTCTGCCCTGAAGTTTCTTTGAGATTTTAATGCCAATAAAATCCCTCTAATAGCGAATCTAAAACTTACAAATATATTGGATGATTTATACTTTGTCATTAAAAATTTTTCCCATAACTGATTATTCTATGTGTTTGAAATAAGTTCTTCCTGAATTTTTAACATGTATTCAAGAGACTCATCATCAGGATGATCAAAACCAAAGAGGTGTAAAATTCCATGGCTTAATAGAAAGAATATTTCATCTTCCAGGGTTTTATTTTCCTGATCAGCCTGAGCTTTTGCCGTGTCTGCTGAGATAATTATTTCTCCAAGAAATATTTGATTATCTACGATAATTCTCGATTCCGTACTATCTGCAAAAAGAGCAAAGGATATCACGTCTGTTGGCTGGTCTTTTTCTCTATAATCCCTGTTTATTTCTCTAATTGTCTCATTATCGCAAATTAGGATATCCATGCAAAGACTGTAATTACTTAAATCATAAGAATTAAGCTTTGAATGTGCAGTGATTTGTGGATTATTGACAATGTATTTTAGCATTTTACAGCTAATATCTTTTAATTCCGATTCATTTATTGGAAATTTGTCCTGCTCATTTGTTATGGTAATTAAGTATTTACCCATGTTTTTCTTCTTTTTCTTTTGCCAATTCCTCTTCAATCTTCTTTGCAGATTGAGCTATTTGGACGTGAACATTTGTTTTTTGCCCTAACTCTTCAAGAATATTTTCGTGATATTTAATTCTATGGTGCTGCATCCCTCTTAGAATTCTGTTAAACGTTGCAGCTATTGTTTTTATGTCTTTCTGAGTTAAAGGACTCTCTGATAGCTGGGCATCCAGCAATCTTTCTTTAAGAATTTTATCTATAACTTCTTCTATTTCTGCTGGGGTTGGATTCTTTATTGCCCTAAC
>DNSU01000033.1:2600-7464 GCA_003499585.1 Cyanobacteria bacterium UBA9579
TTTATTGCCCTAACGGCTGATTCAACTGCATCAGCAAGCATTAGAATAGCTGTTTCTTTGGAGGAAGGTTTAGGTCCGGTATATCTAAATTGTTCCTTGGATATACCATCAGGACCTTCTGATTCGAGCGCCTGTTTATAGAAATAAGCTGCCAACCCATCTCCATGGTGTTGCAGAATAAATTGGTGGATAACATTAGGCAGTTTATATTCTTTTGCTAGTTCTATTCCATCTTTAGGATGTGCTGTTACGACCATTTTGCTTAGTCTTGGATTTAGTTTTTCGTGAGGATTCTCTATTCCAAAGTAAGACTGGTTTTCAATAAAGAATAAAGGTCTTTTTAACTTGCCGATATCGTGATAGAAAGCCCCTACTCGAGCTAAAATTGGATTTGCGCCAATAGATTCAGCTGCTGCTTCAGCCAAATTACTGACCATTAAGCTATGATGATATGTGCCGGGAGCCTCAAATTGCAATCTTTTAAGCAGAGTCTGGTTGTGATCCGCAAGCTCTGCAAGTCCATAAGGGGTAATTATTTTAAAAGCGCTTTCAATTAACGGTAAAGTGCCAAGTGCAATAATACCGCTAACAATACCACTGACAAAGCCCAGAATTATCTCAGTTATTGCTAATCCAATATTTGTCTCTGCAAAATTATTTTGTAAGAGATAAACACTCAGAATTATTAATACCTGAATTAAAGCTACATCAAAACCTGCTCTAACCAGGTCCATTCTTCTATAATAGTTAACCATGCTTGATGTGAAGGTAGCAACCATGCCACCAATTACGAATACAGTTATCGCTTCAATTCTATATTGTAGTGAAACTCCAATTATAATGACAAGTAATACTGTAGCTATTAAAGATATTCTTGAATTAGTAAATACCGTTAGAAGAATTGCAAAGGCAGGTATTGGAATTATATATACAGGTATATTTGCGGGTAGGCTTACTGCAAAGATGATTACTGATACAGCTAATAAAGCCATAAGTGATAAGTATGAAGGTGTAGTATATTTAGGATCGAAGTTAATCAGGTAATATGCCATAGTGTATAAACATACTCCTACCAGACATAATACCCCGAGTATACCCGTTAAATCTAAAGGAGATGCATTATATCCCAGCTTTTTTAAGGCATCTATTTGTAGCTGAGTTATATATTCACCTGTTGAAACAATCTTTTCACCTTTTTCAAAAGTAATTATTATCGGGTTAACTGACTTCATAGCATTTTTCTTGGCAACAGATGTAGCTAATTCATCAACAATCCTGTTTGGATAAAGGATTTTTCTTATTATTGCTGTGATAGCTTGTTGTTGAATTTTAGGAGTCGAATTTTCTGTATTTTTATTGATTAATTCATCCACATGTTTTTTGATTGATAATTCTTCGCTTGAAACTCCATTTTGCAGAATTTTCTCTAAAGTGGTCTGCGCTTCATAAGAAAGTTTTATGAAGTTTTTATCAGAAGCTTTAAACAAATAAACAATAATTGAAGAATCAATAGAAGATGTTTCTCCTGCCTCACTTAAAAGGTCAGATATTTTTTGTTTTTTTACCTGATAAGAATTATCTTCATCTCTAATTAATTTTATTGAAGCTAAAGTATCTTTTAAATCTGATTTTATATCATTGCTTCTGGTATCCTGAGGGGGAGTTAATATAGGACGAATTCTTTCTGACCATTCATGTTTTCTTCTTTCAGTTCTTTCTGTATCAATAACTTTAATGGTCTTAGTTGAGACTATATCCTTTTTGCTTCGCCCATCTTCAATTATATTCTGAAACAAGTAGTATCTGCTTGATAATAAAGTTGTAAGAACTATCAAGGTTATCAAAAATATTATTATACTTATACTTTTAGGAGATGATAATACTTCTATCAGTTTTAATATATGTTTTGATCGATTTATCAATATTTGGCACCTTCGCTTAATAAACTAACTTATTATTTTATACCTTTTCAATTAATACAACAATATTCTATCAACCTTATGAACTACATTTTATTTCTTAGGAGGAAAGTTATTTATTGTACATAAACAGTTTTTTGGCTTGAATTTAAATGTATCAGAGAATTTTGGTGATAATAGAATTATATTACTATATATAAGAAAAAATTATAATTTTTTATGCAGACGTAAGAATGACTTGATATTGTAATTTAATGTTTTTGGTGATAATATTAATCAATCTCGAAAGAGAGTGGGTTAGCTTGCCCACTCTTTTCTGCCTAAAAGGAGAAAATTAGAATAAATTATAGGTTAATAAAATGGCGGAGCAAATAAACAAAAAAGAAATTATAGAAAAAATAACTCCGATTATTGAAAATGTTGCACATCAATTTGATTTGATTGTGCTGGAAACTAATTTTGTACAAGAGGCTGGAAGATGGAGCCTCAGGATTTTCATATACAGTCAGGATCATCCTATTACCCATGTTGATTGTGAAAATTTAGCCCGAGGCCTGAATGAGCATCTTGATACTTTAATTCCCGTGCAGTACTACCTTGAAGTTAGCAGCCCGGGACTGGAGAGAAAACTTAAATCATCAATGGAGTATAATATTTTTAGAGGTAAAAAAGTAGATATTAAATTAAAACACCCTGAAGATGGACTGAAAAAGATTGAAGCAAAGATAATAGAATATAATCCTGAAGCAGGATTAAAGATTCAGGTTCTTGATACAGAGAAAGAAATAATAATAAAGGATGAAAACATTTCTTCGGTTAAATTAAAAGCTGATTTTTAGATATAAGGAGATAATACGTGATTAAAATTGGTGCGGCACTTATCGAAGCCACAGAGCAGTTAGAGAGAGAAAAAGGAATCCCTAAAGAGATAATTATAAGCTCTCTTTGTGATGCAATGGTAACAGCTTATAAGAAACATATTAAAACACAGGACGTCATGAATATTGAAGCTCAAGTTATAGAATCTACGGGTGAAATAGGAGTATTTCGCCGTAAAGAAGTAGTAGAAGACATAGTAAGTGAGCTTACTGAAATAACTCTTGAAGAAGCAAAAAAGATTGATAAAAAAGCTAAGCTTGGAGATGAAGTTTTAGTTGAAGTGACTCCTGATGATTTTGGAAGAATCGCTGCTCAATCTGCAAAGCAGGTTATTATTCAGCGCATTAGAGAAGCTGAAAGAAAGATGATTCTTGAAGAGTTCACAGATAAGAAAGGTGCACTTACAACCGGAATCATTCAGAGAGTAGAGTCAAGAAATGTAATTGTAAGTATAGGTAAAATAGAAGCTATCTTACCTATAAGAGAGCAAATTCCTGGTGAATATTACAGGGTTAATGACAGAATTAGAGTGTATGTTCTCGATGTTAAAGAGACTACACGTCTTCCTCAGGTAATAGTCTCTCAGGTACATCCAAGAATTGTTCAGGAGTTATTTGAGCTCGAAGTTCCGGAAATTGAAGATGGAATTGTTGAAATCGTATCTATATCAAGAGAAGCCGGTTATAGAACTAAAATAGCCGTTGCCAGCAATGATCCCGAAGTGGATCCCGTAGGAGCTTGCATCGGGCCAAGAGGCAGCAGGATACAGACTATCGTAAATGAGCTTAAAAATGAAAAAATAGATATCATTAGATATTCAGATGATCCTGCAGAATTTATTATCAATGCCTTATCTCCTGCAAGAATAGTAACGGTTGAAATTTTAGCCCATACAGAAGACACCAGAGAGGCTCTTGTTATAGTTCCGAATGATCAATTAAGTCTGGCAATTGGCAGAGAAGGTCAAAATGTTAGACTAGCTCATCGTTTAACCGGATGGAGAATAGATATTAAGAGCTTAAGCCAAATTGAAGCTGAACAGGGTCCTTATAATTATGAAGGACAGGAACAAGAAGAATATGAAGAAGAGGAAACTGAATAAAAAAGGTATTATTAGAAAATGTATTGGATGTGGTGAACTAAAGGAAAGATCAGACCTTATAAAGATCACAAAGACCTATGACACCTATGAGGTAGTTGTGGCACCATCTTCCAAATATTTTGGCCGTTCTTCATATCTTTGTTACAATAAAGAATGTTTGAAAGATGCAATAAAGAAAAAAAGATTTCAAAGAACATTCAAAAAGGAGATATCAGATTCAACATTTGAACACCTTGAAAATATAATAAATAAATAATTAAAAGTAGTACGATATTATAAAAGGGCAGAAATTAGGAGATATTTATACAATGACAGCGGAAAAAGTTAGAGTTTATGAATTAGCAAAAAAATTGGAGCTTCCCAATAAGGAAGTTATAGATCTTCTTGCTGAAAAATTAAAGGTTGAAGTTAAGTCCCATGCCAGCACTATTACTAAAGAAGAAGCTGACAAATTAACCAATTTAATAAAATCTGCTCCATCTGCTGCCCCTGCAAAAACAAAAGAAGCTGCCCCAAAAGTATCTCCTAAAGCTGAAGTTAAACCTGAAAAAGCTCAAGGCCCTGAAGTAAAATCAGAAGAAAAACAGGAAGTTAAAAGAGAAGATAGACCTGCTTTTCAACCAAGAGATGGTGCACCAAGAAGACCTGATGAACAAAGACCGCCTCAAACTGGACAAAGGCCTTCATACGGGCCAGGCCAGAGACCACCTCAAGCAGGACAAAGACCATCTTATGATAATAGACCTCCTCAGGATAGAACCGGGCAAAGACCATCTTATGGACCGGATCAAAGACCGCAATATGACAGAACAGGTCAAAGACCTCCCCAAGCAGGCCAGAGACCATCTTACGGACCGGATCAAAGGCCTCAATATGATAGAACCGGACAAAGGCCTCCTTATGATAGAACAGGTCAGAGACCGCCTCAAACAGGCCAAAGGCCATCTTATGGACCGGATCAAAG
>DNSU01000033.1:7537-8033 GCA_003499585.1 Cyanobacteria bacterium UBA9579
TTATGGACCGGATCAAAGACCGCCATATGACAGAACAGGTCAAAGGCCACCTCAGGCTGGACAAAGGCCATCTTTTGATAATAAAAAGCCTGCAACTTCAAGAGAAGGACTTGAAGTATCCAAAGATCCAGGCAGAAGAGAAAACTTTGGAAAGAAAAAAGATAAACATAAAGAGAGAGAAACTGTTTTATCTAAAGAGGAAAAACTCGAACAGATAAAGTTATTAGAGCTTAAAAAGAAAAAAAGAGAGCTTGAAGAACAAGAAAAAGAGAAAGAGAAAATTACAGATGTTGTAATTAGCGCACCTCTTACAGTTGGCGAATTAGCTTCAAAACTTGATTCAAGTATGTCTGATGTAATTAAGCAGCTTATGATGTCAGGAATTTTAGCTACTGTAAATCAGACTATAGATACAGCTACGGCTAAAGATGTAGCAGAAAAATTAGGCTTTACAGTAATTGAGCAGCTAAAAGAAGAAGAAAAAGAAGAAGAAGAA
>DNSU01000033.1:8095-16145 GCA_003499585.1 Cyanobacteria bacterium UBA9579
AAAAGAAGAAGAGAAAGAAAAAGAAGTAATCGATGAATCTAAATTACAATCAAGAGCTCCTGTAGTTACTATTATGGGGCACGTAGATCATGGTAAAACCACACTTTTAGATTCAATCAGATCAATCAGGCATAAAATTGTTAACACTGAAGTTGGAGGCATCACTCAATCTATCGGTGCTTATACAGTAAGAATTGATGGTAAAAAAATAGTATTTATTGACACTCCTGGTCACGAGGCTTTCACAGCAATGAGAGCCAGAGGCGCTCAAGCAACAGACGTTGCCATTCTTGTTGTAGCTGCTGACGATGGTATAATGCCACAGACCGCTGAAGCTATCAGTCATGCCAAAGCTGCAAAAGTTCCTATTATTGTGGCTGTTAACAAAATTGATAAAGCTGATGCTGATCCAGACAGAGTATTACAGCAGCTAACCGAGTATAATCTAGTTCCTGAAAAATGGGGCGGAGATACAGTTTGTGTTGAAGTGAGTGCACTTCAGGGAACTAATATTGATGAGTTGCTTGAAATGATTCTCTTAGTATCTGAGATGGAAAATTTAAAAGCTGATCATGCCAAAAATGGTACTGGTGTTATCATAGAAGCTAAGCTAGATAAAGGTAAGGGTGCAGTTGCAACTTTACTCGTTCAAGAAGGTGTATTAAAAGTAGGCGATTATGTGGTAGCAGGTAATGTCGCAGGCAAAGTAAGAGCTTTACTGAGTGATGAAGGTGAGAGAATAAATGAAGCAGGGCCAAGTACTCCTGTAGAAATTCTGGGCCTCACTGAAGTTCCTCAATCTGGTGACAGGTTTGAAGTTGTCCGTAGCGATAAAGAGATGAAAACAATTATCTCCCAGAGAAAAGAAGAGGAAAGAACCACTCGCCTGGAAGCAATAGCTCCTACTCAGATAAGAAAAGAAATGATTCTTCAGACTCAGCAAGAAACAAAAGATCTTAATATAATAATTAAAGCAAATACTCATGGTTCTGCAGAAGCAGTTAGCGCAGCAGCGCAGCAGCTTGTTTCCAAGCAAATATTTGTGAAAATTGTTCACATCGGAATTGGTGATATATCAGAGGCTGACGTTATGCTTGCAGATGCAAGTAATGCAATAATTATAGGATTTGCCGTAAAAGAAGATGCAAATGCTTTAAGAATTGCAACTAATGTTGGTGTCGATATCAGAAAGTATGATATTATCTATCAAGTTCTTGATGATATTGAAAAAACAATGCTTGGTTTGTTACAGCCGGAATTCAAAGAAGTTGAAACAGGTACGGCTGAAGTTAGACAAGTATTTAGTATTGGCAAAACAGCCAAAATAGCAGGTTGCTATGTATTAGACGGTAAAATTATCAGAAATAAAACTGCAAAAGTTATCAGAGATGGCAAAGAGATACATAAAGGTGTCATTGATCAGCTGAAACGCTTCAAAGATGATGTAAAAGAAGTCGCTTCTGGTTATGAGTGCGGTATATCATTCAGTAAATTTAATGATATCCAGGAAGGAGACCTTATTAAGGTATCAATCATTGAAGAAATTGAGAGGGAAGTTTTAGTTTAGGCGCGGAGCGGGTTTTTGCTAAAACCTGAAAGACGGCTTTGCTGGCTTGGAAGGTTTTTAGTAAAACACATTCTAGGTAATAACCGACTTGGTCATTTCTCTTAAATAATAAACCTAATAAAATTATGTATTATCAGAATGATTGATGACTTAAAAGAGTGACTGTGTCACTAAATTATACCAATGTTTTGGGGGGTAAAAAATTATGTATTCAAGAAGCGACCGTGTAAGAAAAGCTTTAATTAAAGAAATTAGCGATATAATACAAAGACATGTTAAAGATCCTCGTATATCAGGGATTGTATCTGTTACTGATGCTGAAACATCATCAGATTATAAGTTTGCTAAAGTTTATGTAAGTGTTTACGGGTCTGATGAGCAAAAAGAACAGACATTAGAAGCTCTTCAGGATTCCGCATCATATATAAGAGGTGAACTTGGCAAAAGAATAAGGACTAGAAATACCCCGGAGCTTGAATTTATAAGAGATGATTCTCTCGAAAGAGGTAGTAGAATTACTGAATTGATTGACAAAATTTCAAGAGGTGAATTGTAATTTTGGTTTCAAACAATCTATTCGGAATAATAAATGTTAATAAGCCAATAAGATTTACCTCACATGATGTTGTAGGCAAACTTAGAAAAATATTGAATATGAAACAGATAGGTCATACAGGAACCCTTGACCCGTTAGCGGTTGGGGTTCTTCCTGTATGTATAGGTAAGGCAACAAAAATCATTCAATACCTTGAAGAATCAAAGGCTTACAGGGCTTATATAAAGCTGGGAATTAAAACAGACACTTATGATGCCGATGGTGAAGTTATAGAAGATAACCCTGTTAATCTTGATATTTCTGACATCGAATCAAGGTTAAGTAGATTTAAAGGAGAAATAATACAAAAACCCCCCATATATTCAGCAGTTCATTATAAAGGTAAAAGATTATACGAATATGCAAGGGCGAATATCGAGATAGAAGATATTCCTGAGCGTAAGGTTTATATCAATTCCATAGAGTTGTTGGATATATTAGATAAAGATTCTGATCATCCGGTGCTTATTGTAGACATTGATTGCTCAGGCGGTACCTATATTAGGTCTATAGCTTATGATTTAGGAGAAGCGCTTGGTTATGGAGCAAGCTTGAACTCATTAATCAGGACAAAATCAGGAAAATTTACAATAGACAAAAGCCATACTCTTGAAGAAATTGAAGAATTTTCCAGATCAAGCAGGATAAATGAAATTTTGATTAATCCAATTGATGTAATTAATTTAAGACATGTTTATGTAACTGAAAATGAGATAAACAAGCTTTCAAAAGGACAATATATTAAAATTTGTGATGAAAATAATTGGACTAATATAGAAAAAATTCAGCTTATATACGAAAATAAATTAATTGCGATTGCCAGAGTTGAAGAAGACAAAGCTTTTCCTATAAACGTTTTTGTCTAATCAATTGAAGTATAGGAGATAATGCATAGATGAGAAAGCTTGGATATATAGCAATTTTTGCACTGGTTTTGAGTTTGTCATTTGGATTATTAGTTCATTCTTTGCCGACACGACAGGTCAACACGTGTCCCGGAAAGCCATACCCTATAAGTAATTTTATAACAAGAGGATTACAGGGAGTAACAGGATTAAACTGGGGTGCAGCAAGAATATTAGAATCTCAGATTGAAAAACATGTTAAAAAATCTCTTGATAAAGGAGAAGTAGAAGTTCAAATAAAGCCTTATAGTGCTATGGATTTGGTGGCAGGTAAGCTGAAAAGCTTTAATGTAAAAGCAAAAAATGTTGCAAGTAAAGGCTTTTATATTTCATCAGCTGAAGCCACAAGTTTATGTGAGTTTACTCATCTTGACTATGAAAAAAATCCTATAGTTGCGCTTGCTCCTGTCTTTTTAGGGTATAAAGTCAGTTTTAGTGAAAAAGATCTTAATAGCATTGTTTCTTCCAAGGAATATAAGGACAATTTAACTAAAATAAAGTTAAAGCATAATAATAGCGAGATTAGCCTTCTTGAATTTTTAAATCCTAATATTGATATTAATGGTGATAAAGTTGTTATTTCAGCTGATTTACATTTTGTTGGCACCCCAAAATTCGTTATTATTCCTGTAAAGTTGAGTTCAGGATTAAAGGTGAAAAACAATAACATCAGACTTTCAGATGTACAAATGCTTTCAAGCAATTTTGGCAGGAATGGTAAAATAGTTGCTGATTTTCTGGAAAAAATGACACTTGCCGTTTTTGACATAAAGCAGTTGGGTACAGAGAATACAGAAATAAATATTAAGAATGTAGATGTTAATAATGGTAGAATTGATATAGAAGGAACTTTCTGGGTAGCATCGCAATACCAATATAAATAATTAAAATCTCTAAGTGAGGTCAATAATGAAAATATCAAAAGGTCTAATAATAATTTTAATCTTAATTTTTGTGGTAGCAGCTGTAGGACTTGGCATAGCTTATAAAAATTCTAAAGTTACGCCAGATAATATAGTTTCAGTTTATTTTGTCAAGTTGATTGACAAAGATAAAACAGAAGTTGCATCAGTTACAAGAAAAGTGCCAAAAGGAAGTAAGCGTCTCAATGTTGCACTTACAGAACTTTTAAAAGGGCCATCACTGAAGGAACAAAAAAATGGTTATTTCACTGAAATACCATATAAAACAGTACTTTTAGGAATACAGGAAACCACGGATAAAATTATAGTTAATCTGTCAGAAGATTTTGGAACTTATGGTGGATCTTCCAGCATGACAACAAGGCTTAAACAGTTTAATTATACTGTCCTTGAGGTTATTCAAGATAAACCTGTATATCTTGAATTAAGCGGAAAAAAAGCAGAATATATCGGCGGAGAGGGAGTAGAAGTTTCTCAACCTCTAAAAAAAACGGACTAGAATTATTAAATTATGGAATCTTAAGAACGGCATGGAAAAAGACCTTGAATATTATTTAAATTTGGATTGGACACTGGTTCAGGGGACAGACCTGGATTTTAACGGTGAACCTTATCATTATATAGAGATAAAAGAATTTCCCAGTTTTGCTTATTGTGCTGTAGATCAAGATACGGCTCTAGCTAATTATAAAAAGCAGCTAAAACTACTCTTTCGGGTAATGCTTGAGGATGGAGAGAATATCCCAAACCCAGGAGAGTATGAAGAAGACTAGATTTTACGCTTATTGTTCAAGTATAAAAGTCTGTCCAGTATGATATTGCTTAAAATTATCAGAATCAGATATACTTCTATTAATATAATTATTTGACCCAATTAACCAACTAACTCAGAAAAATAAAAACTTAATTTCAATTAAGGCTTAGAAAGGGAATTATAATGATAAGACAAGTCAGACTATTAACTATATGTTCTATCATATTTGCTTTTGCAGTGTTTATTTCATCTATAGCAGGATGTTCTTTAGCTAAAAGTGAATCAAAGATTACTCCAGTAAAATCAGAAGTCAAAAAAGGTTCAAAAGTAATTGTTTACTATTTTCATGGAAATAAACGCTGTCCATCATGCCGCAAAATAGAAGCATATACAAAAGAGGCGGTTCAAAGCATTAACAATAACAGGCTGGAACTACATATAGTTAATATAGATGAGACTGACAACAAACATTTTGTAAAGGATTATGGATTATTTACCAAGTCAGTTGTTATTTCAAGCGTCAAAAATGCTAAACAGGAAAAATGGAAAAATCTTGATAAGATTTGGACACTGCTTGGTAACGAAGCAGCTTTTGAAAATTACATAAAAAAAGAAGTTAAATCATATTTGTAGGTGATTATATGGAAATAATACTGATCCTGGCTTCAGTTTTATGGCTTGGAATATTGACATCAATAAGCCCCTGCCCGTTAGCAGCAAACATAGTTGCTATATCTTATATAGGCAAGAGAGTAGATAGCCCTCTAAAAGTTTGCCTTGCAGGATTACTCTATACATTAGGGAGAACTCTGGCATATATAGCACTTGGTATCATTATTGTGGCAGGTCTGTTATCAATCCCAACGGTCGCGAACTTCCTTCAAGAATATATGAATATTGCATTAGGCCCTATTTTAATTTTTGCAGGAATACTTCTTTTAGAATTAATCAAGCTTAATATACCAGGCATAGGAAGTGAAAGATTACAAAATAAAATTCAGGAGCTCGGTATATGGGGCGCAGGATTATTAGGAATACTCTTTGCTGTTTCATTCTGCCCTATATCAGCAGCCCTCTTTTTTGGCAGCTTAATTCCATTATCTATGCAGCATAAATCAATGTTCCTATTCCCTTTTTTCTATGGAATAGGAACGGCATTACCTGTTATCGTATTTGCATTCATTATTGCCATAAGCATAGGCTCTGTTGGCAAATTCTACAATAAAATTATACAGTTCGAATACTGGACAAGACGAATAACAGGTGTAATATTCATTCTTGCTGGTATTTATTTCTCACTGATTTATATTTTTGGCGTTGCCATTTAGTTGCAGGTTAGTTCATAAAACAAAAGCTTAATTATGGAGTTCAAGATCCAGAGTAACTCCTGAAAATCCAAGACTTTCAGCAATTTTAGCTTTACCCTGTTTGTTTTGTCCATCAAGGTTTAAAGTAACCTGAAATATTTTATCAATATTATGAGTTATTTCTTCCAGGTTTCTCAGTGCATTTTTACTCATATCACTGACATCTATAGTTAAATTATATCCATCAATATTTTCTCTGCTGCCGGAATTAAAGTTAAAAGCTGAATAACTTCTATCAAGCATGCCAGAGAGGACATCAAGCTCCAAAGGTATCCCATCATTATTAATTGTCAATTTTCCAGCAATTCTTTTATCAGTCATATTTAAAATCCTATTAATACTTATTATTATAATAACAATATTAATTAAGATTTGCAATATGTCCTGAAAACATATTTAAGTCCCAAACCCAATGTATCACAGGGTTTATTTGCTCATTCTTTATTTAAGTCCTGTGTAGTATAATAAATAAATCTAAATTCGTTGATAAGGAATGAAGTATGAAAATATTAGTTCTTCATGGGCCAAACTTAAATCTGTTGGGAAAAAGAGAAACGGATAAGTATGGAGTAAAGACACTGGATGATATTAATACTGAATTAAAGCGATTTGCCTCAGAACTGGAAGTAAAATTGGAAATATTCCAGTCAAATAGTGAAAGTGAATTAATCAATGAAATTCACAGTGCAATAGACATCTTTGATGGTATTTTAATCAACCCTGCTGCATATACCCATACAAGTATAGCAATAAGAGATGCATTACTATCAGTAAACTTGCCCTGTGTGGAGGTTCATTTAACCAATATTTATACCAGAGAGGAATTCAGGCATCATTCATATATTGCTCCGGTATGTATAGGACAGGTTAGCGGGTTTAGAGAAGACAGCTATGCGCTGGGGCTCTCAGGGCTGGTAAACTACTTGAGAAAGCTGCATTCCAACGATAATTAAAAGCATTAAATTAGGTGATTGATATCACCTTGAGAAAACTTAACAAAGTTTAAACTTGTCTTTACAGCTCGGTTCATATTATTATCAAATACTATATATAAATTTAAAATTTGATTTTTTAGTAATTAAAAGTTGTTACGAGTATAATTTATAAATCCATATATGCCTTAGTAGTAGTAATTTGAGATAGGTTAGGAATAATGATTTCAACTAATGATTTAAGAACAGGAATGACAATAGAACTTGACGGCTCAATTTGGTCAGTGGTTGAATTTTTACACGTTAAACCCGGTAAAGGCGCTGCTTTTGTTAGAACAAAGCTTAAAAATGTTGAAACCGGTAACGTAATGGAAAAAACATTCAGAGCAGGTGAAAAACTTCCAAAGGCTGTTATTGACAGAAGAGATATGCAGTATTTGTACCGCAGTGAAGACGAATTTGTTTTTATGGATAACGAATCCTTTGAGCAGGTCTCTCTTACAGCAGAACAAATTGGTGATGGCGTAAAATACCTAAAAGAAGGCATGACCATTAACGTATTAAAGCACGACACTCGTATAATTGGACTTGATATACCAAACTTTGTAGAACTGGAAGTTGTAGATACACCTCCGGGAGAAAAAGGAAATACGGCACAAGGCGGAACCAAGCCTGCTACTCTTGAAACAGGCGCAATTGTTAACGTACCATTTTTTGTTAACAATGGAGATAGGATCAGAGTTGACACAAGAACTAACAGCTATTTAGACAGAGCATAAACAATAAGGGTTTTAGTAGAGATACAGGATAAAAGTAATGAAGATTGAACTTGAATATCTTGAAAAGTTAGTAAGCTTAGTAAAAGAAAATGGATTAACCGAGCTCACCCTTGAAGAGGGAGAGAAAGCTATTGTAATCAAAAAAGAAGGTACAGTAGTAACACAACAGGTATCAGCACCGTTTATGCATGCCGCAATGCCGGCACAGGCAGTCGCTCCTGCAGCAGC
>DNSU01000033.1:16231-18162 GCA_003499585.1 Cyanobacteria bacterium UBA9579
ACAAAGGTTGAAGAACCTTCAGTGCAAAAAGGTGTTCCGATAACATCTCCAATGGTAGGAACTTTCTACAAAGCAGCTTCCCCTGGTGCAGCTGCATTTGCATAAGTAGGTAAAAATATAAGTGCCGGTCAGGTAGTTTGTATTATCGAAGCGATGAAGCTTATGAATGAAATCGAAGCTGATGTATCCGGTAAAGTTGTTGAAGTATGTGTACAAGACGGCCAGCCTGTAGAATACGGTCAGGTGTTAATGATCGTTGAGCCACAATAAAAATTCAATTCGTTGTAACGCTATTAAAAATAGTTTAAAGTAAAAGCAGGCAGAATAATAAAAAACACTGTGGAGTGGACAAATGATAAAGAAAGTCTTAATTGCTAACCGTGGTGAAATTGCGGTAAGAATTATCAGAGCTTGTAAAGAATTAGGGATTAGCACTGTTGCTGTATATTCTCAGGCAGATGAAGACTCATTACATGTGAGTCTTGCAGATGAGGCATATTGTATAGGGCCAGCTCCTTCAGCAAAGAGCTACCTTAATGTTCCTCATATTATTAGTACAGCTCTTATGGCAGGCGTTGATGCAATTCATCCGGGCTATGGATTTTTAGCAGAGAATGCCGATTTTGCAGAAATATGTAAAGATCATCAGATCAAATTCATTGGTCCATCCCCTGAGAGCATTAGATCAATGGGCGATAAGGCATCAGCTAAAAAGACAATGGTCGATAATAAAGTACCGACAGTTCCGGGAACAGGTCTTGTTAGTGATTTATCACAGGTGAAATCCTGGATTGATGAAGTTGGTTATCCAATAATTATTAAAGCAACTGCAGGTGGCGGCGGCAAAGGCATGAGAATTGTAAGAAAAGAGTCTGAAACTCAAGAAATGATGAATCTTGCTCAAACAGAAGCTGCTACTGCTTTTGGTAACAATGCTGTTTATATTGAAAAATTTCTTGAAGATCCTCGCCATATTGAGGTTCAGATTATCGCAGATCAGTATGGTAACGTCGTTCACTTAGGTGAAAGGGATTGCAGTATTCAAAGAAGACACCAAAAGTTAATTGAAGAAGCTCCATCACCTGTAATTACTCCTGAAACTAGAGAAAAAATGGGTGAAGCTGCTGTTAATGCGGCTAAAGGTATTAATTATGAAGGTGCTGGTACTGTAGAATTCCTGCTTGACTCAAAAGGCAATTTCTATTTTATGGAAATGAATACCAGAATTCAGGTAGAACATACTGTAACTGAGATGGTCAGTAATGTTGATCTTGTAAAAGAACAGATTAAAGTCGCTTTTGGTGCTAAGTTATCCTTTACACAGGATGATATAAAGATTGTAGGGCATGCCATCGAATGTAGAATCAATGCAGAAGATACTGAAAAGAATTTTATGCCTTGTCCCGGCACTGTTGAAGGATATGTTGCCCCGGGTGGTCCTGGCGTTAGGGTTGATAGTCATGTTTATTCCAATTACAAAATTCCTCCATTCTATGATTCTATGATTGGAAAGCTGATTTGCTGGGGTAGAGACAGAGAAGAAGCAAGAATGCGTATGTTAAGGGCTCTTGATGAGTATGCAATCACTGGTGTCAAGACAACCATTCCTTATCATCAAAAAATTCTTAAAAACAGTGTCTTTATTAAAGGCGAAGTCAATACCGGCTTTATTGCAGAACATATGAGCGGTGAAGTACAGAAGGTAAAAGAACCTGTTGGCAAATAATGGTGATAACATCACCTAACATATGTTAATGATCTAAGTCTTGGAACACTATTAAAAATGTTGATAACTGGCGGATTTCTTAAAAGAAGAAAGATCAATACGGTTGAATCAAAAGAAGTACGGCCAACTTCTTCTAAAGTACGCGAAAGTATATTTAATATAATTCAATCTAATAGTGATATATTGCACCACGGTGATGCCGTGG
>DNSU01000033.1:18243-18742 GCA_003499585.1 Cyanobacteria bacterium UBA9579
TTGACTTATTTGCAGGCAGTGGCATCCTGGGACTGGAAGCATATTCCAGAGGCGCTAAAAAAGTTATTTATGTAGAAAAAAATCCTAATGCAGTAAGTTTGCTAAAAGAAAATCTTGCACAATTTGATATTGACTATGAATTAATCGTTTCTGATGCGATTTTAGCTCTGGACAGGTTTGAAAACATAACCTTCGATCTTATATTCATCGATCCTCCTTATGCTTCAAAGCTTATTGAGTCATCTTTAGCAAAGATAAAAAGTAATAACCTTCTAAATCCTGATGGAATTATAGTAGTAGAGCACAATCCTAAATATAACACCACCGAAATTGCTTTAAATTTGGGTTATGAAGTTCTAAGAGAGAAAAAATACGGCGATACTGCTATTACTATATTAAGCAATTAGGAATGTTTTCTAAGGCTATATTATTCTTTTGTCATCGCGAGGGCTGAAAGCCCGTGGCGATCCAAAATCAGCTAAAGTAGGGTGGGTATCTG
>DNSU01000033.1:18857-19019 GCA_003499585.1 Cyanobacteria bacterium UBA9579
TTACTTACCCACCAGCACCAATCACTGCACTGTCATTGCTGCAAAGCGAAGCAATCCAAGTATTCAATTGTCATTCTAAGGAAAAATCTCTTCTGATGCTGTAATCCTAACGCTCTCTTACTTTTCTTTCTTTTACCGCAACAAAAGAAAGAACAAGTAAGC
>DNSU01000007.1:0-2191 GCA_003499585.1 Cyanobacteria bacterium UBA9579
CCAAACCAATCGCGTAAGGCGATTGCGTCCTAGTGTGTTCGCTTAAGCTGAGATCCTTTGAGATTTCCTCGTCGAATTCTCTTCCTTTTGGGATCTTTTTATCTTTACATCTGTGGATGTAAAGCGCGGACCCCACTTATACATGAAGGAGGGCTCAAAGCAGCGGCACGGCACATTGGGAACGGCATTATTTTATACTTAAGGGATATTTCGAGAGCCTCTGTTTCATAGAGGCTCTTCTTTTTTTTGGATTACTAGAAATATTTATTACTGAGAGATACTTTTTGGAATGATACAACCTAAAATACATGCCATATAATGTATAATCTCAATATGACACTTTTCGATGGTAAACAAGAGGCTAAAAAACTAGATGTATTTATAGCTGAGAAAGTTAAAGAATCAAGCAGCCTCGGAAAATTAATTATTATTCAGATAGGTAATAATGAAGTATCTGAAAAGTATGTAGAATTAAAGCTAAAAGTCTGCTCGAGACTGGGGATAAGTGCTGATTATGTGTTTTTACACGATAGTATGAAAGACGAAGAAATACATGCCAGTGTGGAAGAGATAGTAAATGATGAGTCTACTCAAAGCGCTATAATCCAACTTCCTTTACCAAGACAAAGTCTGAAAAACATTTTAAATATAATTCCTCCGGATAAGGATATAGATATACTTTCGAGTACAAATCAGTTTCGATATTACTCAAATAAGCTGTGCTGGGATCCGCTGGTTGTTAGGGCTTTAAATTATTTCTTGGAAACAAATGACATAGATGTTCGTAATAGAGAGATATGTATTATAGGTAACGGATTCTTAGTCGGTCGCCCGATAAGTCATTATGTAAATCTGAAAAAGGGAATAGTTACAGTAATTGACAATTATGTGCATGGCAATTTTCTTAATTATCAAACTATTATATTGAGTGCTGGTGTGTGTAAATTGGTAAATGCGACAGATATTGTCAGTGGTGCGGTTGTGATTGATTTCGGCTCGTCCATGTTGAATGGTAAAGTTACAGGGGATTTGGACTTAAAGTCAAATATGTCACATTTAAAAATTGTGTCACCGTCTCCAGGAGGAATGGGTCCTTTGGTTATAAGATTTTTAATTTTAAATCATCTGAGAATATATGATATTGATAGAAGTACTATAAAAAATATTTCAGCAAATATATATGAATGATGAAAATAAATATACATTTTTGGCGGAAAATATTCTAACGATGTCAAAGGAGTTTACTAATTATATAATAAATACTGTTGACGGTTTATTGAATTTGGGTAAAGATGCAGAATATATATGGGAAAAAACTTACCCTATTATATCATCTTATTTCATATATAAATCGTTGGAATATATTCACACCCGCTTTTTAGTAAACAAATATGAGTATGACAAGTTAAATAATACTGTTAAAACAGTGTTTAATCAAAAAACAAATATAAATTCTGATACTATTCTAAACGAATATGAGTCCCTTTCTTTCATCAATAGTTATATGATGGAGATGTATATAGGCGATAAAATAGTTAAACTGTGGGGAGGAACATTTAGCAATATAAAACTTATAGATGAAATATGCGTAAAGTTCTACTTTTATTTTGATAATGTAGCTGTCCCAAAATTAACTAAATTGTGCTTGCTATAAATACCGAGAACACATTATGCAGTGCTACTTACATACATATACATATAATCTCATAAGCAATTCTTACCACTAAGACGTTAACTATGCGGAAATGCCTAAGTAATCCTTAATTAAAATTCTTTAAAATATTGAATCCATTTGAGAGGGAAATAATAGTCGTTAAACGCAGGTTTAATAATAGAATAATTAACGACATAGTAAATTTATTTGACGGTATAAGAAGAAGATAAATAAATTTGGATAATTCAAATATATCATTTACTTAAGAAAAGAAATTATAGCTATAAAAACATAAATGAGATTGTTATATATATATAAAAACGCGTGTAAATTAAAAAGATAATAATAAATTATCCAAAAAAGTAAATGATTTAAAACTTAATTAAATTAGAACAAGTAAAGTACTCAATAAGGTATCAGAAAAAGTATGAAAAAAAATAGGATTAAGTTATATTTTTAAAAAAAGTGACTTAAAGGTCGGTAATAAGACAACAAACGAATGTTGATTAAGTCGTGCATAGGTTCTTGACTGTAAAC
>DNSU01000007.1:2270-3955 GCA_003499585.1 Cyanobacteria bacterium UBA9579
TCGTGATTTAATAGTATTTGATAAGGATTGCATAGTTGTTAATACACAACGTGTGAACAAAAATTGTGCCCGATATACTGCCTGAACAAAATAATTTAATACATATTAGCGAAGCTGCCAGGTTGTTGGGTGTGTCGTTAGATACATTGAGACGTTGGGATAAAGCAGGAAATTTACACTCTATAAGAAATGCAGGAAATGCTCGTTATTTTTCAAAAGAAGAAATTAGTAATTTAATAAAAAATCGACATTTAAGTGTGGGGGAGGCTGCAAAGGAATTTGGGATATCAGCTTCAACTTTAAGGAGGTTGGAAAAAAGAGGGATAATAAGTTCGGAAAGGGACAAAAACGGCGAAAGATTTTATACACCAGAGAAATTAAGGTCATATCTTCAATCAGACTATTTTTTAAACAAGAAACAAAGACAGAATGAGAAAAGGGATGTCAGTTTGAGCCCTCAATACGAAAACTTTTCGAATGAAAGTGAGCAAAAAGAGAAATTTCAAAAAATAGAAGAGGCTTCAAAACCACCTTTAAAAGAAATCACACCTGCGCCTCAGCCCATAAATGATAATGAAGAAAAAATTTTAAAAATCGTAAAAGAAACAGAAGAAATTTCAAAGCAAACTAAAGAATTAGTTCGGGATTCAACACTTATAAATATGTCTGATTTATTAAGTGTAAATGGGAGGGTTAGTGAAACAAATGTTAAAGTATTCGAAGCTCAACAAAAAATGGATAAAGTGCAAAAATCTATTCGTAGTTTTAAATTTATCAGAAAATTCTTTTTCGTCCCGATAGCACTTATTATTTTATATTTTTTGGTTACGACATTGGCAAGTACGATTTTCTTAATAACAAACCCCAAAGGGTTTTCCGAATTCTTTGGTTACTGGTACAATTCGAATTCTGTTAATGAAAATGATCAGAACGTGTTGGCAGCTTCTGACATAAAAGATAAAGACGAAGGAGTTACTGGTACTCTAGTTTCAACTATTTTAAAACCAGCCTCTTCAACTGCACTGAAATTAGTAAGGATTATCGATCCGGAAAAACACATGAGCATATTACCTTTGGAAGGAGTTAACGAAATATTCTTTTACAACGATGAAGGTAATATTACTCCAAAAAATAAAATTGAAATACATAACAGTTCATATTTAGTAGTATCTGATTCGGGTCTTATTGAAAATCTTAATTCCGAATATTTACGCGGCAAGACTTGGGGTACAAATCCAGGAGATTTAGTTGCTTTAGATGATGAGGGAAATCTAAATATCAAAGGAAAAATCACAAGTACATCAATTGATTCTGTTTCAGTAGAGGAAACCTCAATAAATTCCACAAACATAATTGACGGTTCAATATTTAACAATGACCTTGCAGGTGACAGTGTAACGAGTGATGAAATACTGAACGGAGAAGTAAAGAAAGATGATTTAGCTGATAACTCAGTAAATTCCAAAAAAATAATAGATGAGTCTATAACATCGTCTGATATTGAGGACAATTCTATTCAAAACGAGGACTTGGAGGACTCATCAGTATCGGTTTTGGCTGGAGCAGGTTTAATTGACGGAGGATCAGTTTCGCTGGGAAGCAGTGTTTCTCTTACTATAGGCGCAGGAGACGGAATTGTAATAGGTGCAGATACTGTAGGAATAAATTTAGCTACGAGCGGTGCG
>DNSU01000007.1:4032-4624 GCA_003499585.1 Cyanobacteria bacterium UBA9579
CGACTGGATCAACATCCAGCAATTCGGGTTTGGAAGTTAGTTCAAATGGGCTTTCACTATTAAAAGGGTGCTCCAATAACCAAATATTGAAATGGGATGATAGCAGCTCAGTTTGGAACTGCGCCGCCGATTCGGGAGGCGGAGGATCATCTGTGTGGTCTGATTTAACAGATCCATCTGCCAATTTAAATTTAAGCTACGCCGAGTATACAACAGGCTTTAATTGGAATACGGCTTCGACAGCAGCAGGTTTTGATGCATTCACTTTGTCTATGACAAATGATGCAACTGTAGACTCAAATACTCAAAGAGTTTTGGTTGTTCAGAACAATTCTGCGACCGGCGGGACTACCGAAAGGCTTTTGGTGCTGGATAATGCTGATGATTCAGCTGTTACAACCGCTTTGGAAATTGTCGGCTCTTCTACAGGGGCTATTAATACAGCAGTTGATTTGTCTGATACCGAAATTACAACAGCATTAGCTCTTGGATCTAATGACGTTACAGTTGGTGGAGTGACTTTGCAAGCCACTGAACTGGCTCTGCTGGAAAGTCGATCAGGTACTCTGGTTGATTCTGCTAATGTTTCTAC
>DNSU01000211.1 GCA_003499585.1 Cyanobacteria bacterium UBA9579
AACTATGCTATACTAATAAAAATATCCCACAGGCCATTCTGAGGAAGAATCTCTTACCTGATACCGTAGCCATTCGGATACTTTTAAAAAATCCTTTATTTTCAACATTTTTAGCCTATTTATATCAAAACAATGGATACTAAAACTTAACTCTCGCAAGCTTTTGCAAGAAATCTAATTAAAACCAAAAACATCAATACACTCACCAATAGACAAAAAACACCCATCCAAAAAGGTGCAAAACAGGTGCAAAACGGTTGCAAAAAAATACAAAAATAAAAAAATTTTAAATGTATTATATTATCAAATAATATTTAGCAAAGCAGGTAAAATATGCAATCGAAATTTATTGAAGAAGAAATACGCTATACTGGACCAGAACTTTCTCCTCACTGGATATATAAAAATTTTAATCTCTTAGGTGACTCCATAGTCGGCTTTACAGGAGAATGCGAAGTAAAGCTTGATAATATGGTAGATATTTCTGATGTATTATCCAATAGCCCCATATACAGCAAAAAGATGTTGCACTTTATCGTGGAACACTTTAACATTTCTTTAATTGAGGGGATATTAAGACAAAGACTTCTGGTTAATATTGCACGCGATATTATTATGGACAACTTACCTAAATCAACTGTAATATCTAGACATGGAGATGATTTGTTTTATAATAAGAGCAAGCTCTCAGTATCTATAGCAACCAAGTCTATAACCTCCGTACTAATACATTTGGGAATAAATATTGATGCTGTAGGTGCTCCTGTCCAAGCATGCGGGTTAAAATCCGATTTCAATTTGGAAAACATCACAGAAATAGCTAATAATATAATAAGTAACTATTGTTATGAAGACGAAGAGATTATGAAAGCTTCCTGCAAGGTTAGAGGAGTAATTTAAATAAAATGAGCGTAAAAATAAATCCAAGTTCAAGAAGACCCAAAAAAGGCCCGCCACAAAAACCAAAATCCAATAAAAAAAAGTTATTCTTTATTTTTTCTGGTGCATTTATGATTTTCTTTTTTTTATGCACTTTTATAGCATCTATGTTAACACCTAAAATAGATGTCCCTGCCCTAAAAAATGATCCTAATCTGGATTCGTTAACAAGTGAGGACTTTAAAGGACGCATTGATCCACGTTTAAAATCAATAGAACTTCAAGAAGATGCCCCTCCTGAATCAGATATAGTTAATCCTTTTCAAAAGAAAGATGGAGAAAATTCAGCTTTTCAAGATGAAATCGTTATTGATTCTAAAGTTAGTGACACCAATATAGACGAATCTCAAATGGGCTCTGAATTTGACGAATTTGACCAGGTACCTTTCAATAATAGAAATTCATCTGGATCTCAACCTCAAATACAAAAACCAGCTCCATTACAACCTGGTCAAATCAAAAAACCACAACCTTCTCCAATAGCTCCACCGGAGCAAAAATCAAATGATTCTTTAATATTGAGAGATAAAATAAAAGTTGATCGCGAACCTATCTCTATGAGCAAAGTAATTATAGGAAATTACGCATCTCCTACTGAAGCCAAAAGGGTCTCAGAAGAATTAATGAGAACAAACCTCAATGTAACTCCGTTTATAAAAGAAAGTAATGGTGTATATTCCCTACAAGTAGGTTCTTTCTCTAACTCCCAAAAGGCTGAAGTTCTTGTAAATGAGCTAAGAAAAAGAAACGTACCTGCAAAAATCATTCAGGACTGACAATAAATATAGTAATCAGGGATGTTTATAGTCACCCCACTACTTATTGTAGATACTTCAAATACTTCATCATACATCTTCCTGATTTCAGAGAGATCTATTGATTTATCGCATATCGCAAACACACTCGGGCCGCTGCCTGACATCAGGGCATTTAAACAGCCTTTTTCGATTAAGTAACTCTTTATACCCTTAATTACAGGATAATCATCCAAAATTGCAGCTTCTAATCCGTTATTTAATAATGCGGCGATTTTTCTGGCATTATTTTCTTTTATAGCCTCAATCATTAATTCAGTATTTCTTATTTCAGGCTTATTGTCTAATTTCGAGTATTTCACATAAGCTTCTTTAGCGGATATAAATAAATCTTTTAGCTTCACAATAATTATATTCAAATCAGGAGTAGCAATTTTCTGAAGTTTCTCTCCTTTTAAAGTAGCAAACTGAGTGCCCCCATGAAGACAAAAATTCACATCCGCACCTATTTGAGAAGCCAAAACTGAAAGAAGCTCAGTATCCAGAATCTTTCCAAACAGCTCATTTAGCCCGAACAAAACCCCTGCTGCATTTGAACTGCCACCTGCAAGCCCTGCTGCAACAGGAATGTTTTTTTCTATATGTATACTGACTTTTGCTCGAATAGTACCGGTTTTTTCAAGGAACTTCTGAGCGCTGATATAAGCCAGATTGGATTTATCATAAGGAATTATGGGAGTATTCCCTGAAATTTCTATGACATTATCGTGATCTTCTATTTCTTCAGCAGTAATAGTCAGAAAATCATACAAACTAACAGCCTGCATAATACTCTGTATATTATGATACCCGTCTGGCCTCTTATCTAAAACCTCAAGCGTAAGATTAATCTTGGCAGGGGTCTTGATTTTTATTGTCTTCATAAGTTATTCCAAACAATGTAACTACCTTTAGGAATTCTGTTTCAGATATTCTTCACTCTGAGCAATAACTTTTTCCATTATCTCTTTTGCAGGGCCGCCTATGACGTTTCTTCTATCGACACATTCTTCAAGAGAAATGGCTTTATAGACATCCTGCTCAAAAATTGGTGACAATGATTTAAACTCGTCTAAAGTCAGTTCTTCAAGAGCTTTGTTATTTTGAATACAATAAAGAACCAGCTTTCCTATTACTTCATGCGCATCTCTGAATGGCAGACCCTTTTTTACCATATAATCAGCCGCATCAGTTGCATTGGTAAATCCACCCTGAGCTGCTTTGTACATATTTTCTTTTCTGACTTTCATTGTCTCTACCATTGCAGTAAATACAGGCAGACACATTTTAACTGTATCTATAGCATCAAATGTAGGCTCCTTATCTTCTTGCATGTCTTTATTATAAGCAAGAGGAAGGGATTTCATGGTTGTCAAAAGCGCCATCATATCGCCATACACACGCCCTGCTTTTCCACGAACTAATTCGGCCACATCAGGATTTTTCTTCTGTGGCATGATACTGCTTCCTGTACTGTAAGCATCGTCCAGCTCTACAAAAGCAAATTCTAAAGAACTCCAGAGTATGATTTCTTCACAGAAACGGCTCAAATGCATCATTAAAATTGACAAATCACTCATGAATTCAATACAAAAATCACGATCTGAAACACCATCAAGACTATTAGCAGTAATATCAGCAAAACCAAGCTCCTTTGCAACGGCATGCCGATCTAAAGGATAAGTAGTAGCAGCCAAAGCACCTGAACCCAATGGCATTATATTTGTACGATTGTATGCTTCTGCTAAGCGTTCTCTATCACGTTTAAACATCTCAAAATAAGCCATTAAGTGATGAGCTAAAGTTATTGGTTGGGCTCTCTGTAAATGGGTATATCCCGGCATGATAGTTTCTGTATGTTTTTTAGCTAAATCAGTCAATACAGACTGTAATTTATAAACCATTGATCTGATTATCTGGATTTCTTCTTTTACATACATTCTCATATCGAGCGCCACCTGATCGTTTCTACTGCGGCCGGTATGCAGCTTCTTGCCAACATCTCCTATACGAGAAATAAGAATCGTCTCAATATTCATATGAATATCTTCTGCCGCAACGTCGAATTCAACTTTCCCGGCTTCAATATCAGCCAGAATTTCTTTTAATGTCTTTTTAATTAACTCTGCATCTTCAACAGGGATAATCTCCTGCTTTCCAAGCATATTGGCATGCGCAATACTGCCTTCTATATCCTGTTTATAAAGCCTTTGATCAAAGAAAATAGAGGAATTGAAGTCATCTACCATAACATCAGTAGACTTTTCAAAACGACCGCCCCATAACTTCATCTTTTATCTCCTATACTAAATTGTTTTTCTAGCTGG
>DNSU01000002.1 GCA_003499585.1 Cyanobacteria bacterium UBA9579
CGCTAATTTTAAATTCTTTATCACTTGTGAACCTGACTCCACCGCCACCAATATTAATGGTCTGGCTTTTAACTGTATATTCTGCTTTTGTTAATACAAACTCAGTTCTTATAGGGGCTCTTACGTATTCTCTTCTTTGGATTTTTGTTTTTTCTTCCGGGTATTCTATTATAAAATCTCTGCTAAAAGGCGAGTCCATTACTATAGAATCAAAAGCAAAAATTCCTTTATCCGAATAAACGACTACTTCTACTTCCTTACCTTCGTGTAGATATTTGGTAAGGCTTTGATCGTTTTCAGGATAAATCAAACTAATTCTGTCAGACTCAATCCATTTGATCAGACAGGAAATCTCGTAAGATCGGATTGATGAAATATTGAACTTTATTTTAAGTTTTTCGCCTTTTTTTAATTCTTCCATATTTAAAAGTTTAACTAGTGCTCCAATAAAATTAAGTTATTAATTATTCCAGCGGGTAATTAAGTTTGTGCCTTTGGCACTAAATTAGTAATTATGCTTTGGAGTAAGCTTTAACAATAGTTTCATTTTAAGGTTTTTTGCGGATTAAAGCAACGTTTTGAAAAAATTAGATACAAATTTAAAGATAATTTAAGCGTTGGATAGAAACATTGCAAGAAATCATTAATATATTAAGGACAGCGAAAAATACTTTTAGTTATAAAAACCTGCTTCTGATACTAATGCATTGTTAAATTAGTTTTATGGAGTAGGGTGCGCATTGCGCACCAGCATCAAATTAATTACTTATAAAAGAAAATTAATGAATCAATCTGCTAGTACTTTGACAAGTTAATTATGATGAGTATTTAAGGAAGTATGTTTTCTCCGTCGCTGTTGAAATTGCTGCGCATTTCAAAGGCTCCTCAGAAAATATACTTCCTCCGTAATTAATTGGTCAAAGTACTAGTAATAACAAAAAGAGTTTTTATGAGAATTAATAATTTTGACAGATATAAACTTTTTTCGGGTATTTCAGAAACCTTCAGGGCTAACCAGAAGGCTGACTTGCCTGTTAATGATAAGGAAACTGATAGAATAAATCGTTGGAATAATAATGATGAAAGCCATATTGGCATTTGTCCCAAGTGGGATTCTGATAAAATACCCTTAAAATTCTTTGTTAACAAAAAGATTGCCGATGAAAAATTCCTGCCAGAGTTTATCAATACTGCAAAATCAGCTTTTCAACCCTGGTCAAGAGCTTCTTATGGATTAATCAGATTTCAGGAAACTTTTAACAGGAATGATGCCGATATCACTATTGATTGGTCAGATACAGTGGTTTTTGGCAGAGACTTTGAAGTTGGCCAAAACAATTTAAAAGTAGTTAATAACAGGATTCAAAAGGCAGAAATTACTATAATTATTTATCCTATCATTGATAGGCTGGCAAATTCATCATCCAGAATAGAGCGTGTAAGAAGAACAGCACTTCATGAAATAGGGCATTCACTTGGTTTAAATCATAGTAACAGCTCTAAGGATATTATGTTTCATAGAGGAATTACTAATAAAACGTTGTCTTCCAATGATATTGGAAGATTAAATGACCTTTATAGTTCTAAAAACTCTGATATTTTGATTTAACCAAAACTATTCCTGAGTTTTTGGCATGCTTATTGGGGGCGGTTGGATGTATAGAGGCTTTAAATTAAACCATTTAAACTCTTCTTTGTTTCCTGATTTTAAGTGTTTATAAGTTAATTTGGCTAGATTAATTCCAAAATTATAGTCAACATCCTGTAAATTCAGGCAATCAAGTCCTGATACTTTGATTTTTTCTGACATTGTATTATCAGCTATTACAAAGACATCGTTATTTTTTGCATATTCAATAACACTATCATATTCTATGGCTTCTGGTTTTTGAATCACATCACCACAAGAAGTATAAACTCCCATATATGCTTTGCCTTTTCTGGCATCAAGAAGGCATAAAGAATTTTTATCCGTGTTATTTAAAAGAGAATAAATTTCAAGTGATGATATTCCAATAACAGGAATATCAAGGTTTTGCGCTATAACTCTTGCTACTGTTGCTGATGCTCTTATGCCAGTAAAGCTTCCGGGGCCTATATTTACTCCAACGGCATCAATATCTTGCATAGTTATTTTTTCTTCTCTTAGGAGTTCAATAATTACAGGAATTAATAAAGCCGAATGATAACGTTCAGCCGTATTTGCAATAACTCTGCTTGTACTAACCCGCTCATCGTCTCCAATGGTTATATACATTTTGTCTGCACTTGTATCAAATGTTAGGATTTTCATAGTTTTTGTTGTATCTTTTCTAGAATGTTTTTGCTTCTGTCTCCAAATGATTTAAAGGTGAATTCTCTCTCTGTTTCTTCAATGTATTTTATCTGGATTTCCAGCCTGTCTTCAGGTAATTCACCCGAGGAAAATTCAGCCCACTCAATAATTGCAACAGCCTTTTGTGCTTCTGTGTACTCTCTTAATTCATCAAGAATAGTCTGTATTCCTTCTTTTTCAAGTCTGTACAGATCAAAATGATAAAGGCTTATTTTTCCTGTATGGTATTCATTTAAAATAACAAAACTTGGACTGGTGACTTTTTCTTGCACCCCTAAACTTTTAGCGATTGATTTTACTAAAGTAGTTTTGCCGGAGCCAATATCTCCATACAGGCAAATTAATCCGCCTTGATTCTGAATCGCCCCTGCAATAGCAACCCCGATTTTATCGGTTTCATTAAGGTTTTTAGCTTGTATTTTAAATAAATTTTCCATTTTAACAATGTTATCATAGAAAGTTGATCAAATATCAAATTCTAAAGCGTATTTTAAATTTTATTAAAAAGCAGGTGATAATATCACTTAACTTAAATACCAAAGGCATATAATTAAGTTCTTTGGAATGATTAGTGACATAAATAAGTGACCCTGCCACAAAGCATAGGAAATGCCCCAAGAGACCGATGTTTTGATACCCATGTTCCTCACACAGGTGGGGGTCCCCCCGAATAATTTACCGTTTCCTAATACGCGTTAGGTTTACGTCATCATTCTTAGAGATAGAACTCCCTCTTATTGAAATTGTAGGATCAAAACGAAACGATCTGCAAGGAGCATTAATCTATATTCTTTCATACTTTTTTAAGATTGACCATAGCCTTAAATGATTTTTATGAATAAAAGTAAAAGAGAGGGAATCTATATAGATTCACTCTCTTTGGTCGGTAAATAACCTTAGGTTGTGCCTCTTGCTGTTGACATTGTGCTTCTTGTTACAAATGCGAATACTAATACCAGGAATCCAACTAGTATGTTATTCCAGGTAGCTTGATCTGTAACAAATCCTAAGATGAAAGGACTTAAAATAAGCCATATACCTAGGATTACGTTTGCCCATCTAGCCCATGTCATTATCTATCCCTCCTTAATTTATTCTGTGTTGGTTGTACCAATTTGATATGCTTAAACTTTATGAACTGCTTTTTTATCAATATAAAAATATAATAAGATAAGTTTTTTGCATGTTCATCCGACAAAAGTGCACTATATTAAACCGAAAAAGCAATTAATAAGTAAATTTAATTAAGCCCTTATGGAATTTTAGGAAAATTTTCAGGGATTTTTAATCAGTGTATATCTAAAATATTTTT
>DNSU01000049.1:0-18034 GCA_003499585.1 Cyanobacteria bacterium UBA9579
GATCTTAAGATCAGGGATTTTTACATAATATCAAATAATTAACTACATCTTGAAAAACCGCAGTTTTTACAGATGACACACCCTTCAGCAAATTCTAACATTTGCCCACATTCAGGACATTCGGGACATATTCCCATATCAGCCTTTGAACTTTCTGAATAAACTTTCTCTGTATATTCAGCATCTTTATTGCTTGTAGCTAAAATACCCAGAGACTTATCAAGATTACGCTCTAATACTTTACCAATAGCATCTGAACAGGAAAGTATAACGCCACCTTTACCAACAGCCGGTGCCGGGCACCTAATACCTTTTAACTGATGAGTTATTGAAGTAATATCTACACCCGCTCTTAAAGCTAAAGATATCATTCTTCCTGTAGCTTCTGCCTGACTGGTTGCACATCCGCCTGATTTACCCATTCTGGCAAATACTTCACATAATCCTTCTTCATCAACGTTGATAGTTACATAAAGAGGACCACATCCGGTCTGTATTTTATCGGTTAAACCATAAGTCAGATTGGGTCTCTGTCTTGGAGTTACAACGTTTTTAGAAGTAATATCTATCTCGCCCTGTACTATTCCAGATTCAGAAGAATCAGCTTTTTTATCTCCTTTAACCTCAATACTCATAGGCTGGAAAGAACGACTGTTATTTCTATAAACTGTTATTCCTTTTAAGTCTGACTTATAAGCAAGATAATAAGTTTCTGCAATTTCTTCTCTGGTAGCATCTTCATCAAAGTTTACTGTTTTAGAAACTGCATTATCAGTATGCAATTGGAAAGCCGCCTGCATTTTGACGTGCCATTCAGGATTAATGTCATGAGCAGTTACAAAGACTCTTTGAACATCTTCAGGAATACCTTCTACACCATGAACTGTTCCTTTTGAAGATACCTGCAGCATTAACTCTTCGTTATAGAATCCTCTTTCCTCAGCAACAGCTTTAAATACAGGGTTAACTTCAAGCATCTCAGTGCCATCCATTACTTTTCTAAGGAAAGTCAAGCCAAATAAAGGTTCAACACCACCTGATGCACCTGCTATCATACTGATTGTTCCGGTTGGAGCAATACATGTAGTTGTAGCATTTCGCAGACCTAGTTTTTGAATTTTTGCATCAAGCTCTTTCCAATTTTGATCTGAAATAACACCTGCTGATTTTCCTTGATATTTATTGTAAAGGAACTCATTACCATCATAAATACTGCCTTCAAAACTAGGAAATTTACCTCTTTCCTGAGCAAGCTCTACAGATTTTACTTTGGAATGATAATCAATAAATTCCATAACCTGTCTTGCAAGTTGAGTACCTTCTTCAGCATTATAAGGGATATTCATAGCCATAAGCATATCTGCCCATCCCATAACTCCAAGGCCAACTTTTCTGTTATTTCTAACCATTTCCTCAATTTGAGGTAACGGGAAATTATTCATTGTAATTACGTTATCAAGATAATGAGTAGACAATTTGGTTATATATTCCAATTTACCCCAATCTACTTCAGGCTGATTTTCCTCATTGTATTTAACCATTCTGCCAAGATTAATCGAGCCAAGATTACATGCCTCATAAGGTAACAACGGAACCTCTCCGCAAGGGTTAGTAGATTCAATCTGCCCTAATTTAGGAGTTGGATTATCAGCATTAATTCGATCAAGGAACACTATACCAGGCTCACCATTTCTCCAGGCATGATCTACTATAAGCTCAAATACCTCTTTAGCTCTTAACTGTTGTACAGTTTGCTTAGAATTTGGATGAACTAAATTATAATACTCATCGTGCAGAACAGCTTCCATAAATTCACTGGTAATACCAATAGAGATATTAAAGTTATTAAGCTTATGGCCTTCATATTTAGCATTAATGAATTCTAAAATATCAGGGTGATCAATTCTTAAAATAGCCATGTTAGCGCCGCGTCTGGTTCCACCCTGTTTAACAGCTTCTGTGGCAGCATTAAATACTTCTAAAAATGATACAGGCCCAGAGGAAACACCCATTGTAGATCTTACAATGTCATTTCTCGGTCTAAGTCTTGAGAATGAAAAACCGGTACCACCACCACTTTTATGAATTAATGCTGTATTTTTCACTGCTTCAAAAATAGCATCCAATGAGTCATCAATAGGTAAAACAAAGCAAGCTGAAAGCTGTCCTAACTCTCTTCCGGCATTCATTAATGTCGGACTGTTCGGCAAAAAATAAAGATTTGTCATTAACTTATAAAAATCTTCAGCTATTTTATTTACCTGTGTAGTATCTTTTCCATATAGACTGTCTGCATCAGCAATAGTGCGCGCAACTCTCCAGAACATATCTTCCGGTGTTTCTATAGGGATACCATCGTTATCCCTTCTTAAATATCTCTTTGCAAGAACTGTTCTTGCATTTTCAGTTAATGCGACTGCTTCAGATAAATACGATGCCACTTACCTATTCTCCTCTAAAAAATTACTTCCCCTTACAAATAGGATGTTCAACAAATATGTATAGTACACAATAATAATATACACCAAGTCTAGTGTTAAATAAATACCACATCCAGCTTTGTAACACTATATGTAGAATCGTATATCTACTTATATATAGATTACTGTGGGATGGTGCAAAATACCGTGTAGCATGCATGTTACAACATAAAATTATCAGGTATAGTAAATTTTCGTAAAAACATTCTCCATAAAATTTTTTTAGAGGTGTTCTCTATAAAAAATCTGGATTAATGAATTTGTTACATAAAGTAAGTAATTTTTACAATTCAATTTATCAGTTTTCATGGCCAAAGATCATGTACCATGAGGCTTTTGGATAAATGTTACATGATTTTATTTAAGCTTTATTAACAAGCGTTAAGAAGATTTAAGAAAACTTTTTTAGCCCATGGATTCTGATATTTAGCATGATAGAGCATGAGCAATTCTAAAAATAAGTTAACTGGGGGAATACCCCATTCTCTGAATTAAAGCTATGATCTAACTTAACATGAGTCGCATGTTTCAATATTCATGTTGATTAAAAAAGGTTTTTAGTATCATTGTAAATATGGCGCTCAGTTGATTGGGGAAAACAGAGTAAATGAACAATACGGCAAATAATATTAATAATATAAACGGTAGAGGAATCAAGACATTATATAATCTGAGAGTAGAGAAGTTAGTTAGAGAAGCAAGCGATAATTTTATATATTATAGAGATTGCGAAACCGCATTAGAACAAGTAAACGAAGCTCTTAATTTAGAGCCGGATCACATTAAAGCATTGGTACTAAAAGGTGACATTTTATTTTGCATAGATAAGGACAAAGAAGCGTTAGAATATTTTGACAAAGCAATTAACGCAAATCCTTATTCAGCAGAAGCATACGGTTCAAAAGCCGGTACTCTTGATGTATTGGGACATCAAAAAGAAGCTTTGCATTGTTGTGAAAAAGCTTTTGAAAACATAACACTTAAAGAAAGACACCTGCTTCCTTCACTTTACGATCAAAAAATCGCAATATTAGTAAGAATGAAGAAATTTGAAGAAGCAAAAGAAGCATTAAAAAAATGCATAAAAAGTTTACCGGAGGAGGATGGTACATATTTGGCATCATGTTATCAAGGATTAATTGAATCAGCCTGCAAAGAGAAGAAAAGAAAACTCGAAAAGGCTAATATGATGTCATTAAAGTTAGTTTAAAAACGTTAAAAGTGTGCCCTGTAGAGATAAGTGCTGAATATCAGCACTTTTTATTTTTGTTAACCATTGAAAGCAAATAATCTTTTTGCTCTTGTGGTAAATACATAAAACAATCATTTAACTTTTCCATTAAAGATTTATCGTTGGATTGACTAACTATTTCATAGCATTTAAGCTTAGATTTTTTATCTGGTAAATAGCTAAAAATGTCCGTTAATGCCTTCAAAAATTTGCTATCTCTTAGTGTACTTTTATCACAATTTTCAATTAAGAGATTAAAAGACTCATCTTTATTCTTATCTTTCATTCCTTTAAGATGACCAACCAGATTTGCTTTTATATCAAGATCACCATTTTGAGCTAATACTTTAAAATAGGCCTCTTTTTCATCACTATCAAAAGTATGAAAAATATTACGATAATTATTATTATAATTATGGGGACGAACAAAGTTATCCAGTAAAACCTTCTCAAAATCTTTTTTAAGATTTTGTTTACCATCTATACCTGGATAATTTTTATAATACAAGCCTTTTTGCACAAATTCTAAGCGCTTATCTGCAGGTAATTTTATAAACTGCTTAAATATATATCTGAGATTTTTGTTTTTAGATGCAGCATCAGAAATTATATATTGTCCACCATATTCAATAACTCTGCCACTAATTTGATTAATGAGAAAGCCATCATCGTCTATAACGTCATTATCACGCAAATTAACTATTCTTTCATCAACGATTTTCTTTGGAAGAGGAATTTTATTCTCTATAAATTCAACAACGTTATAACTTGTTTTAATATCTGCAAAATAGAATTTTGCGTGTCTTTCATCTTTAGCAGCATTCTTTTTCCAAAACATTCCTCTATTTGCCTCTAGAGACGGTTTATTACCACTCTCAAGAGAAGAATAATCATCTTTGGTATGATACACCTTTAAAATATACTTTTTCTGACCTGCCTGAAACATATAACCACTTCCAGAAGACCCACGTCCCTTGTACTCAAGCGGTTTAAAATTTTGGGAAACTCCAGCTTTATTAAAAGCATTTCCCAATTTTTTTGAAGCATCATGCATAACGTCTGGCTTTGAAGAATATATTCTGAGTAAATCTGCAACTTCCCCAAAGACATTATATATTTCTTTAATTATTTTCTTGCGTTCGTCTTGAGATGGATATTTTTCTTTTATTTTATCTATCCACTCAGGCGGCAAATTCCCCACTATTGCGTTTGATTTTGGATATTTATCAATAAGAGCTTTCACTTCTTGCGGATCATTATATTGATAATTACCAAGTTTATTGGTTAAACCCTGAAAAGCCGGCATGCCGGCTTTACTAGCCTGGCAATTGTAAATTCTATAGAAATTAGAATTGATAATCATAATTAACCTTACTAAAATAAACCTGCATGTTAGAAAAGTTAAAAAGTATAAAAAATTGCCTTTTTAAAAATTTATTTTTTGGGTACAAAAAAGAAATACCAGATAATAAAGCCAATTGCCAGAATTCCTAAAGCTGTAACTAAAATTTCCTGAGCATCCATTATATCTTTATCCTTCTAAGTCTTAAACTATTGGTAACTACTGATACCGAGCTGAATGCCATGGCCAAGGCCGCAATAGCAGGGTTTAATAAAACCCCGAAGACAGGATAAAAAACACCTGCTGCTATTGGAATACCGAGTAAATTATAGAAAAATGCGAAGAATAAATTCTGTCTTATTGTATCTATAGTTTTTTTAGAAAGTTTTATAGCACTGGCTACGCTTTGAAGGCTTCCTCGGATAAGTGTGATATCAGAAGATTCTATTGCTACATCTGTTCCGGTTCCTATTGCAATGCCAACCTGTGCCTGAGCAAGTGCAGGAGCATCATTAATACCATCACCGACCATGGCAACGATTTTGCCTTCCTGCTGAATTTTTTTAACGGCATTTACTTTATCTTCAGGCAATACTTCCGCCATATATCTGTTTATTCCAACCTGATTAGCAATGGATTCTGCTGCTTTCTGATTATCGCCTGTCACCATTATTACTTCTATTCCCATAGACTTAAGTTCTTTTATAGCCTGTTTAGAATCAGACTTAATAGTATCTGCAATAGCTATAACGCCTTCTATTTTATTATTTATGGCAACAAAGATTGTTGTTTTACCTTCCTCCCCATATTGAAAAGCCTTTTCAAGATACGAATCAAATTCAATTCCTTTATCTGAAAGAAGTTTTTGATTACCGGCCAAAATCTGGCTACCATCGACATTAGCCTGAATACCATGCCCCGGTTGAGCCGAAAACTCTGCTGGCTGAACGAGTGATATATTCTCTTTTTCAGCCTCATTAACTATTGCCCCTGCTAGAGGATGCTCAGAGACTTTTTCTGCCGAGGCCACATAGTATAAGAATTTATTTTTATCCATGCCAGTGGCCACATCAGTGACCTCTGGTTGCCCTTTTGTGATCGTACCGGTTTTATCAAGAATTACTGTCTGTATTTTATAAGCTGTTTCAAGACTAATTCCATTTTTTATCAGGATACCGTGTTCTGCCCCAAGCCCTGTACCGACCATAATTGCAGTTGGAGTAGCCAGGCCTAAAGCACATGGGCATGCAATAATTAGAACGGCCACAAATGTTATAAGCGCAAAGGAAAATCTTGTAGATTCAGGGGCAATAATAAACCACGTAACAAAGGTTATTATCGCAATTATCATAACTACAGGAACAAAATAACCGCTGATAATATCGACTAAACGCTGGATAGGAGCTTTTGACCCTTGAGCTTCCTCAACAAGCTTGATAATCTGCTGTAAAGTTGTATCTTTTCCAACTTTTGTGGCTTTATATTTAAAACTTCCTGTTTTATTGATGGTTGCACCAATAACTGTATCATTGATGTTTTTATCGACAGGAATACTTTCTCCGGTAATCATTGCCTCATCTATACTTGATGATCCTTCTATAACTTCACCATCAACAGGCAGCTTCTCCCCGGGCCGAACTATGATAATATCGCCAACTTTTAAGTCTTCTACAGGCACATCCTGTTCTTTATCATTACGAATTACCCTTGCAGTTTTTGGTTGTAGACCGATTAATCTTCTTATAGCAGAAGAGGCTCTGCCTCTTGCTCCAGCTTCAAGCATTCTTCCCATTAATACAAGAGTAATAATAACGGTTGCCACTTCATAATAAACTTCAGCCATCATGCCAATAGCCATAAATACTTGTGGAGCTACAGTAACAGCGAAACTATATAAAAACGCCGCACCCGTTCCAACTGCAATAAGAGTATTCATACTGGCAGACCTGTTTATAAAAGCCCTGTATGCCCCCTGATAAAACTGCGCCCCTGCCCAAAATATCACAGGGAGCGATAATAAAAGCAATACCCAGTTTCTAAAAGGGAATTCTACCATTGCCATACTTATGACAAATACGGGCACAGTAAAAAACAAACTAAATATAAATTTACGCCTTTGATCTTTATATTCTTTTTCTTCCAGTTCTGCAATTTCTTTTTCTTTATCTTCAACAACAATATCCTTCGGGGTATAGCCTGAATCTTTAATAACCTGCTTAATATCAGCAGGGCAAATTGCCTGTGGAATATAAGTAACGGTTGCCTGCTTATTGGCCAGATTAATATTTGCACTTAATACCCCAAAAGATGATTTCAGGTTTTTTTCGATTTTAACTGCACAGGAAGCACAATGCATATCTGGAATTAATAACTCCAAAGTTGACGCAATTGTGGGGTAACCTAAGTTATTTATAGTTTCAATAATTTCCAAAGCTGACATAGCATCTGCATCATACTTTACACTGGCTTTTGCAGTGCCAAAATTAACATAAGCTTCTTTCACACCAGATAACTCATTTAACCGTTTTTCAATATTGGCTGCACAACTGGCACAGCTCATGTTTTCTATAAAAATTTCAAAATATTTTTCATTCATATCAACAACCTTACTGACTCTTGTAGGAAACTACAGATTAACTAAATATATTGTCATTACGGGCGAAGCAATCTCAGAGCATTAATCGTAAAGTAGGGTGGGTATTTGCAATAATTTATGATCAAATACAATAATTTAATTACTTACCCACCAGCACCAATTTTAAAACATATTATCATCTTATACGTATTTTCTGCATTCTATAGAAGATTTAAGATTACTTTAATAATGGAAAAATTTGTTGATATACCTAAGATTTTTGAAATTCTCGAAAGCTACTATCCCACTCACGTTATGCAGGCAAGGTATCAGGGACAGCCTTTCAAAGTTTTAGTTGCCTGTATTTTAAGCATAAGAAATCTGGATGAAATAACATTTCCTGTAGCAGATAGACTGTTTCAAATTGCCGATACTCCTGAAGATATAGTTGATCTACCTATTGAAAGATTAAAAGCAATAATAAAACCAATAAACTTTTCTGAATCAAAAGCTGAAAACATAAAGAAAATCTCTAAAATCATACTGGAACAGTTAAACGGAGAAGTCCCTGCAACTATGGAAGGTTTACTGGCCTTTTACGGAGTAGGCAGGAAAACTGCAAATCTCGTACTATCTCTTGGCCACAATATTCCTGCAATAGCCGTAGATACTCACGTCCATAAAGTCACAAACAGGCTTGGCTATGTCAAAACAAAGACACCTGAGCAAACAGAAACAGCTTTAAAGGAAAAACTCCCTCAGCCTTACTGGATAAAAATAAACCCATTATTCGTAACACACGGCAAACAAATCTGCAAAACAGGCCGCCCCTGGTGCGACATCTGTCCAATAATTGATTATTGCAATCAGATAGGGGTAAACCCAAGAAAAATTGTGTTTAAAGAGGCATAGCCTATGTTTTCTTTGCAATAATAAAATTAATAAACAAATTGTATTGTATAATTTTTCTTGAATTTTGCAACCCTTTTGCACCTGTTTTGCACCTTTTTAGACTCACTAAAATACTGATCTGATCTACTTATTAGAGATTTTAATAAAATATAAATTTTAGTGGCCATTCGGCTACAGAAATTATTAGATTATCAAGGTTCTAATTTTATCATTATAAAGTATTATTTCCCGTCCGTCTGGCCACAATTTTAATTAAGAAAATAGAAATGAAAAATGAGAGAAAAATAAAATAAGTTAAAAAGTAATGACTTACGGATGCTTGAACGCCGAACAAAAGCTTTAGCACCACTTGTTTGAACGTAGTGAGTTTGGTGCGTTACTGGATATGAGCAATAATTTAAGTTCTTAGCATCCGTAAACGGCCGCGGGTTTTCTTTCTTTTGCATACTTTCTCTTTCTTTTGTTGCGGCAAAAGAAAGAAAAGTATGAAAGCGTTAGTATTAGAGCATCAGGAAAGAGATTCTTCGTTTCACTCAGAATGACAGCGCGACATTGAGATCCTTCACTTTGTTCAGAATGAAAATTCCTTGATTAGTGCTGGTGGGTAAGTAATTAAATTGTAGTATATAAGCTATGTTTAATTCAGATACCCACCCTACTTTATCGCTTGGCACTTGGAGTCAGGATACATGGCTCACAATGACAATGCATAGACTGGAAAAATCCCGCATCTAGTGCGAAATGACAAGGTTTTAGATTTTATTACCCTGAAAATGACTCAATTGCTTCTGTTAGATCTCTATATTCTTCAATAGATACAGTTTCACCTCTTCTACCTGGCTCTATATTAGATTTTAAGAGTGCGGCAGTTACTGTATTAGAATCAAATCCTGCATTAGTCAAAGCGTTTTTAATGTTTTTTCTTCTTTGTCCAAAAGCCCCCTGAATGACTCTTCTGAATAATTTAGGATTGCTAACTTGAATAATTGGCTCTTGTCTGACTTTTAGCTTTATTAAAGCTGAATCCACTTTTGGAGCAGGATAAAAACTGCTGGCCGGAACCTTGCAGATTAGCTCTGTATCAGCCCAATAATTAGCTAAGATCGACAATAACCCATATTCTTTAGATGAACTTTTTTCAGTAGCAACAATTCTTTTAGCTACCTCATATTGCACCATTAGAATAATTTCAGAGATATACTCCCTGTTTTTATAATTATTCTGGTCTATCTCCCCAAGCAGGTGTACCAAAATCGGGCTGGTAATGTAATATGGTATGTTAGCAATTATCTTGACCGGCTTATCGACTAACTCTGAAATATCAACTTTTAATATATCCCTGTCTATAATTTCTATATTTGAATATGGTAAGGAGGTTAATTCTTTAATAGCATCAGGATCTATTTCAATTGCAATAACTTTATTAACTGTTTTTGCAAGTTCTTCGGTAACAAAACCAAGCCCTGCTCCAATTTCAAGAACAGTTTCATCCTTAGACAAGTTAGCTTCAGCAATTATTCTCTGAATAATTCGGCTATCTACCAAGAAATTCTGCCCAAGTCTTTTCTTTGCTTTGAATTGCCTGGCTCTCTTTATATAATCCAATGTACACCTCAGTATTTACATATTTTTCCAACTTGTATGTTTTATGATAAACTAAACATATTCAATAAAAAATTATTATATAATGACGGTCATATATTAATGAATGAATCTACAAAAACAGAAGAATTAATAATTGATGAATCACAGCTCTTAAGCCACTTTCATATGGGTGTAAAACCTAGAAGTGATTTTAAAATCGGCATTGAGCTTGAAAAACTTGGGGTAAATCCAAATAATTATACAGCTGCTCCTTATTCAGGACCAAATGGTATCCTTGAGTTTTTAAAAAGATATAAAAAAGATAAAAACTGGGATTATATAACTGAAAATAATAAAGTCCTCGGGTTAATTAGTGGATGCGACACAGTTACGTTAGAACCCGGCAGCCAGACTGAACTTAGCAGTTGTCCTCGTAATAATATTCATGATATTGCTGATCAAATTAAAGGTTATAACTCTGAAACTGCCGAATTAGCTGAAGAATTAGGCATCTATTGGCTTGGTTACGGAATACAGCCTTTATCTACTCATGAAAATATAGAGCTTATCCCTAAAGAACGCTACAATATTATGACAGAATATCTTCCTGCAAAAGGGAATATGGCTCTTGTTATGATGAGAGAAACAGCAGGTATCCAAGTATCTTTAGATTATGGATCAGAAGAAGATGCTGCTTATAAACTTAAAGTACTGAATGGTTTATCTCCAATAGTCACTTCAATGTTTGCCAATTCTCCAATAAGAGGCGGCCATGATACAGGATATAAATCCTATAGATCCATTGGATGGCTGCGTACAGACGAGGCTAGATGCGGTTTAATCAGTAAAAAGATTTTTGAATCAGATTTTAGTTTTAAAGATTATGTAGATGTGCTTCTTGATTTGCCAATGATGTTTCTTTGCAAGGATCATAAATGGGTCAATATGCAAGGCATGACTTTCAGACAATATATGCAGCATGGCTATGAAAACTACAAAGCTACAATGGAAGACTGGAATCTGCACAAAAGCTCGTTCTTCCCAAATATCAGGTTAAATCATTATCTGGAAATAAGAAACTGTGACTGTCAAAGAGCTGATTTAATCCCTGCGGTTCCTGCTTTATGGAAAGGTTTAATATACGATAATGACGCAATGTCTGCTGCATGGGATTTAATAAAAGATTTAACATGGGAAGACAGGCATGAATTAAGAAGTTTGGTCCCTAAATATGCATTGGAAGCAGAAATAAAAGGCTTAAAAGTCATTGATATAGCAAAAGAATTGGTTAATATTGCAGATTATTCCTTAAAACAAATGGCTCAATTAAATACTGAGGAGCAGGATGAATCTGTATATCTTACAGAATTAAAAGCGTTGCTTTCCAAAAAGCATACACCGGCTGATGAAATCCTGTCCCACTGGTACTCAGACTGGAATAAAGATTTTAAACAACTTATTGAATATTTAAGATTAACTTAATATGATCATTTTATCCCCTGATATAAATATAAATAAACATTTTCACCCTGATGATCTCAAGATTTTAGAAAATATTGAGGCATCAGAGAAAGTTTTATTTGAGATTAAAACACATTTTAACAAGATAACTGTCACGCAAAACCAGTATGGCCGATTTATGAAATTTGATGACAGTTATCAGTCAGGTATTATAAATCATAGCACCTATCAGGGAAATCTGCCTTATGTTAATTACTTCCTGCTTGCTCCAATATTTAATCAAAACATCAAGAATATTCTGATTCTTGGAATGGGAACAGGTAAACTGGCTACTGATTTTCTAAAATTAATACCTGCTTTAAAAAGTATCGATATAGTTGAATTAGATCCTAAAGTAGTAAATATAGATGAAACATACTTTGATTTTGAGTCCAATAAAAAGATTAACATTCATATTCAAGACGCAAGAGTATTTGTCAGAAATACAAAAAATAAATATGATCTTGTTATTCTAGATATCTATACCGGCTCAGGTCTTCCATACAGGTTTATGACAGAAGAATTTTTACAAGAAACAGACACTGTGTTAAATCCTGATGGTTTGTTAATTACAAATACATTCGGAATACAGGATATTAATTCTGATAATAATTATATATTTAAGTCATTGTTAAAAACATACCAATCAGTATTTAATAATACTGTACTATTCCCAACTTTATACGGTAACTTTCAGCTATATAATACTGTCTTTGGCCTAAAATATGAGTTAACTGAACTTACTAATATAATGATAATTGCTTTTAACAGTAAAACACTGTTCAAGACAGTGACTGATAAAACGCATAAAATACAGGGACTAAAAAATACAGATAATTATCTAAAGGACTTGTGTGAACAGGAAATTAATGTTGCTGATTATATACAGTTTAGTGATAAAAATGAAGAAGAGCTCAATCATAACCTGAACAATCTCGATAAATACCTTAAACAGGTTAATCCTGAATAAATTATTAACAAATGTAAAAAAACAATTTTTTCTTATTAATTTAATTTATTCATAGACTTAATAGTATTAACCAAATAGAGGGACTAGGAGTAAAAGTGAATGATAAACAATTCATTAGTCACCAAGGGGAATGATCAAGTAAACTTGAAGAGTGGTCTTACATTAACAACTTTACCTAAAAGAAATTTAAAAGCAGAGGTTTCTTTCGGAAGAGCATTAAAGCAAGAAGAAAAAAAGGACTATCAGGAAACAGTTTTTGCCGCACTAGAAGCTCTTGGCAAGAAAAACCTGGCTTTAATCATTCATGGACCAAGTTTTCCTTCCATGCCAAAAGAAGATACCGGCATTGGATCGCCGAATTCTGATGGAGCTAAAAAATTAGTAAAATTTATGGAGCAGCATGGTTTTAACGGACTTCAGCTTGGACCTGAAGGAAAAACAAAAAAAGTAGACCCTTCTCCATATACCAGCACAGTATTCTCCGTAAATCCGCTATTTGTTGATCTTGCAGAATTAGTAAAACCTGAATGGGATTCAATATTAAGCAAAGAAACGCTGAGCAATATAACAAACAATAAACCTAAAACCAATGACCCTGCAAGCGGAAGTAGCACAGCTACTTATACCTATATTTATGACAAACAACAAGAAGCCCTGACAGAAGCATATAAAAACTTTAAAGAAAAAGTAAATGATCCAAATAATACTGTGGCTCAGGAAATTAATAATAAATTTAACGCTTTCAAGCAGCAAAACAAAAGTTGGCTGGATGGCGATGCTTTATATGAATCTTTATCAAAAGAATACAATAATGATTATTTCCCAAACTGGGAATCAGAGTTAGATAAAAACCTGTCTGTGCATCTAAATACCCCGGGCGATCCACAAAAGGAAGCTGCAGAAAAAAGAAAAAATGAACTTGAAGAAAAATATCATGATGATATAGATATCTATAAATTTACTCAGTTCATTGCAGATGAACAAAAAGACAAAATGAAAGAATTTTCTACGGAGCATAATATAAAAACCATTAGCGATGCTCAGGTAGGATTCTCAGACAGAGATATCTGGGTTAACAAGAATCTATTCCTCGATGGATGGAAACTAGGCTGTCCTCCTGATTACTTCTCAGCTGACGGACAGTCATGGGGGTTCCCTGTTCTGGATCCTAAACTAATTTTCAACGAAGATAATACTTTAGGACCAGCGGGCAAACTTCTAAAAAGCAGATTTGACAGAATATTTGAAAAAAATCCCGGTGGAGTTCGCATAGACCACATTATAGGATTAATTGATCCATGGATTTATCAGGAACAACAGGGAGCAAAAGCTGGAGCCAGGTTAAATAGCGCACCAGAACACGGCAAATTAAAAGAATATTCTCATATAGGAATGGGCGATCTAAACCATAACAAACCACCTGCTGATAATGACCGAGTCAGATGGGATGCTATAAATGAAGATAAAATTAATAAATATGCAAAAATAATAGACAAAATTGTTATTCCATCAGCATTAGAAAAAGATGTGCCTTTAAATAATATTGTATGCGAAGATTTAGGAACACTAACTAACCCTGTTATCAAGGTAATGGGCATGTTAAGGACAAAAGGCATTGGAGGCACCAGTGTATTGCAATTTACAAATCCTGAACCTTCAAATCCATACAGAATGTACAATATCCCTAAAGAAAATACAGCAGCTGTAGGCAATCATGACACTATGCCAACAGCATTATGGGCCGAAAATACCGATAGAAGAACTCAAGCCATTCATTTATCATATGATCTTGTTCCTCAAGAAAAATCATATTCAAGGCCTGATGTTTTTAACAGAATATTAAACAGCCCTAAAGAACTTACAAAAGCCAAATTTGCAGAATTATTCACCGGGCCTGCTCAAAACGTACAAATTTTCTTTAATGACTTCTTTGGTATAAAAAAACCTTACAACCAACCGGGTTCCAGTGGTGGTGATAACTGGCTTCTCAGATTAGGCAATGATTTTGAAAAGTTTTATCATAAACAGCTGACTAAAAATGAAGGCGTTAATCTTCCTGAAATCCTTACTATGGCAATAGACGCCAGAGGACAAAATTTAGCTAATGCATTGAGAAATAAAAAGTTAGGACAATTTGAAAATCTTGATAAATTAGTCAACAACTTGAAAAAATATACTGAAATACTAAAAGAACCCGAACCAGAAAATAAATCCTAAACTAAGCAGCATAATAAGAATTTGTTAAGATCATTTACAACTAAAATTTAAAATATTTTAATTAAGAGCCTGATTATCTTTGATACAACAAGATAACAGGCTCTTGAATATATATGGCAGATATTAAGAATATTCCAATAGTTGCTAAATAATCGAGAAATCAGATAAAATTGACTAAAAGGCGTAATAAAAATGTGTCTATACTTTTATTACACAGTTAAAAGCAAAATATAAAAGTGAGCTAATAAATGCTTTTGTTTATGGACAAAATAAATCTTATGGACGATGAATCCGCATAGTAAAATACTGAATAATTATATTAACAATCAAGATCTTGGCTGGTAGGAGAGTTGGGTATATAAAATGATTAGCAATAATAAGAAATTTTTGACTGGAATCTTAATAGCGATTTCACTGGTATTTATAGGAACAATCGCAGCTAATGCACAGGTGAGCATGCCATCTATCAATATTAGTATGGGATCAGCAGATTCCCCGGCAGAATTCAGCAAAGGATTACAAATACTTATCTGGCTGACAGTGCTTACAATAGCTCCCAGTATTATCATTATGACAACATCTTTTACCAGAATAGTAATTGTATTATCCCTGGTAAGACAAGCCATGGGTACGGCTCAATTACCGCCTTCCCAGGTAATAGTTGGGTTATCTTTAATACTTACCTTCTTTGTAATGGCTCCTACAATTAATGAAGTTAATACAAAAGCATTTCAGCCTTATATGAGTAATCAAATCACCCAACAGGCAGCACTGAAAATAGGAATAGAACCATTAAGACAATTTATGTTCAAACAAACTGATGAAAAAGATCTGGCTTTATTCGTCAGAATGGCTAAAATACCTAATCCAAAAACCAGAGTAGATGTACCTACCTATGTTTTAATACCATCATTTATCATAAGTGAATTAAAAACAGCATTTAAAATAGGATTTATGATATTTATCCCATTTTTGATCATAGATATTGTAGTAGCAAGTATTCTGGTATCTATGGGTATGTTATTCCTGCCACCACCAATGATCGCAATGCCCTTTAAAATAATTTTATTCGTAATGATCGATGGTTGGCATCTTGTTGCTCAATCTTTGGTCGAAGGATTCGTCAAATAAATAATCTGGAGTATTTTTATGACTCAATTAGAATTTCTCACTATATTACAGACAACATTATCATTAGCATTAATGCTGTCTACTCCAATACTTATGGTATGTCTGGTTGTTGGTTTAGCAATTAGTATTTTTCAATCAGTTACACAAATTCAGGAAGCAACTCTTACCTTCGTTCCAAAGATTTTAGCCGGTATTATTTCTATTATTCTTCTTGCCCCATGGATGCTGGAAGTCTATATCAATGGAGTCACTGAAATCTTCGCCAAAATGTCAAATATAGCACATTAAAATAAATGTAAGTGAGTTATGGACCACGATATATCTATATTATTTTCAATGAAAAGCATGATTGTTTTTATTCTGGTTATTTCAAGAATAAGCGGAATGTTAGCAACTGCTCCTCTATTCTCGACATTTCCTATTCCAATGCAAGTAAAAGCCGGATTAGCAGCTATGACTGCATTTATTATTTATCCAATTGTACTTAGTACTTCTACATTTCCAGTCCCTCATGATTTATTAACCCTAATGTTAATGGTAAGTAGAGAATTGTTTATCGGAATTTTGCTGGGTTTTTGTGCTCAATTAATATTTGTCGGAATACAGATCGGTGGACAATTACTCAGTATGCAGATGGGACTGGCAATATCCCAAACACTTGATCCTGTAACACGTCAACAGGTCCCTATTATCGGACAGTTCTATTTATATATAGCAAGTTTAGCATTTATTTTCTTAAACGGGCCTCAGTGGCTATTCTCGACAATATTTGCAACCTATAAAACCATTCCTATGGGTCTAAGCTTCGAGTTTACAGCGGATATGACACAAAAGATATTACTCTTTACCAGCCAAATCTTCTCTATCGCATTTGGAATAGTAATGCCATTATTTGCAATATTATTTCTCATCGACATAGCTCTTGGTTTTACCTCAAAATTAATGCCGCAAATGAATATATTTATGGTCAGTATCCCTCTAAAAATAATACTCGGATTAATAATTATGAACTTATTTATGCCAACGACAGCAGTATACTTATCCAGTCTTATAGAACGCCTGTTAGGATCTATAGGAGACATATTTATCTAATGGAGAACTAAATGGCAGGAGAACGCACAGAAAAGGCGACGCCCAAGCGGCGGAGCGAATCAAGAAAAAAAGGCCAAATACCCAAAAGTCAGGATCTTAGTCAGGGTATAACTCTTGCTGTTGGCGTTTATCTGATTTCTATCCTTGCTCCATCCATTATGACTAAATTTAGTAATTCAGCTACACATCTTTTTTCTAATCTGGATCCTAACCAAATAAATAATGAAAATTTTTTAGGTTTTTTCTCACCTCATTTATATTTATTATTTGATATTCTTTTGCCAATAATGCTAGTTTTAATGGTTGCAGGAATAATTGTTAATCTGGCACAGGTTGGATTTTTTTTCTCCCTTGAACCTCTCAAACCTAAACTGGATAAATTAAGCCCAATAGGCATGATAAAAGGATTCAAAAAATTTTTTGAACTAAAAAGCTTCGTAGAACTTATAAAATCACTTATAAAAATGGGAATAGTTGCCTGGATATCATACTCGGTCATCAATTCACATAGAACTGAATTATTAACACTGTTAGGAGCAGAACTTCAACAGGCATTAGCACTTATAGGCACTATTATTATTGAAATGATTACTCAAATAACTATAGTATTAATTATTATAGGAATTGTTGATCAAAAATATCAGATATACGAGATGGAAAAATCAATTAAGATGACCAAAGAGGAAATTAAGGATGAACGCAAAAACGCAGAAGGTGATCCTCAGATAAAATCTAAAATTAGAAGCGTTCAGATGCAGTTTGCGATGCAACGAATGATGAGTGAAGTGCCAACTGCAGATGTTATAATTACAAACCCGACTCATTACTCGATAGCATTAAGATATGACACAAAAATTGCTCCGGCTCCACAGGTGATAGCTAAGGGTGTAGACTTTGTGGCATTTCGAATCAGGGATATTGCAAAACATAATGGGATTCCAATAGTAGAAAATAAACCTCTTGCAAGAACACTGTATAAAATTGTACCATTAGAAGGATT
>DNSU01000049.1:18112-20490 GCA_003499585.1 Cyanobacteria bacterium UBA9579
ACCTGCAGAATTATATGTAGCTGTTGCTGAAGTACTGGCATTTGTATACAAACACAACAAGGGTAGAGTGAGGTAATGGATAAACAAAGATTAACTGACTTACTTCAAAATAATGATATTCTATTAGCCCTTGGCTTAGTATTAGTCGTCACTATGATGATTATTCCTTTACCTGCGCCTTTTCTCGATATTTTGTTAACATTAAATATTTCCTTGTCAATAATAATACTTCTTGTATGTCTTTACACGACAGAGCCGCTTAAATATTCATCATTTCCAACAATACTTCTGGTTTCTACACTTTATAGACTTGGTTTAAACGTTAGCTCTACAAGGTTAATATTATTAAATGGTGAAGCGGGTGAGGTAATTGCATCCTTCGGAGAATTTGTAATAGGCGGAAATTACGTAGTAGGACTCGTAATATTTATTATCCTTGTATTAATCAATTTTATGGTTATTACGAATGGTGCTGGCAGAGTCGCAGAAGTAGCTGCAAGATTTACATTAGACGCAATGCCCGGAAAACAGCTTAGTATTGATGCTGATTTAAACTCAGGACTTATGAGTGAAGATGAAGCCAAAATAAAAAGAAGAAAAATTGAAAGAGAAGCAGATTTTTATGGAACCATGGACGGTGCCAGTAAATTTGTTAAGGGAGAGGCTACTGCATCAATTGTAATCACTGTTATCAATATAGCAGGCGGATTTATTATAGGTATGCTGCAACAAGGCATGGACTTTCAGACTGCAGCAGCAACATTCACCAAATTAACCGTTGGGGATGGCCTTGTTTCTCAATTGCCTGCTCTTATAATATCAACTGCTACAGGCTTATTGGTGTCAAGAGCCAGTAGTAATGAGAAATCATTAAGTAAAGATATTGAAGAGCAAATGTTTGATGATCCTAAAATTCTTGGCATTGTTTCAGGACTTTTATTCTCATTAGGATTAATACCAGGACTTCCAACAGTTCCATTTTTTATAATTGGAGCTGGCATGGGAACAATGAGTTTCTTTAAAATCCAGAGAAATCAGAAGAAAGTAATTGAAGATAACAAAGCAAAGGAAACAGAATCAAAGGCCACTGGAAAACAAAAGAAAAAAGCCACAAAAGAAAGTGTTATAGATCTTTTAAATATTGAACCTATGGAAATAGAAATAGGCTATAGACTGGTCCCTCTTCTGGATATAGAACAGGGGGGCGATTTACTGGAAAGAATATCTCAAATCAGAAGGCAAACTGCTCTTGATTATGGAATAATATTGCCTTCCATCAGGGTACGGGATAATTTACAGTTAGCTCCAAATGCTTATCAAATAAAATTAAAAGGGATTCCTATTGAAGCAGGAGAGGTATATCCTGACAGATTTCTTGCTATGAATTCAGGTGGCGCTCAAAATGACCCGAATCTAAAAGGAATTTCAGCAGTTGAGCCTGCTTTTGGCTTACCTGCTCTCTGGGTAGAAGAAAAAGATAAAGAATATGCAGAATCAAACAGTTATACAGTAGTAAGCCCTTCTGCTGTTGTTTCAACTCATTTAACTGAAGTAATTAAGAAAAATGCAGCTGATATTTTAACCAGATCAGATGCTCAAACACTCCTTGATAACGTTAAAAAATATTCAGAAGCACTTGTGGATGATTTACTTAAAGATAGCAATGTATCAGTTGCTGAAATTCAATCTATCCTGCAAAATTTATTGAGAGAACGAGTTTCAATCAGAGATCTGCAAACTATTTTGGAGACAATTAGCGCTTATAGTAAAATTAGCAAAAATCCAGATTTCTTAACCGAGCATTGCCGAATATCTCTTGCAAGAAGCATCTGCAAACAAAACCTCAGTGATGCTGGTGAACTCCTTGCAGTAACACTGGCACCTGATGTTGAAAACATAATTGCAGCAGGAATAAGCCAGGATGGACAGAGCTTAAGCCTGGATCCTAATTTTACAAGAACCCTTATTGACAATCTTAATGCTGAAATAGAAAAAGCATTAACAAGCACAGGAAATCAACCTGTTATTCTATGCAGTGCACCTATAAGGATGGCATTTAGGAGACTTATTGAGAGAACATTCCCTCAAATTAATGTTATGTCTTATAATGAGGTTGCTCCAAATATAAATGCTAAATCAGTAGGAATTGTCAGGGTTCCGAGTATTACATCATCCCTGTAATCATAACACTGGCATTCCAAGGATAGGTACATTTAAGACTCAACGTTTATGGCTTTACCACCAAATAATTCAGCCATTACTTTTTGGATTGCGATACTGCTATGGTATAGAGATCCTTCGCTCAGGATGGCAGTGCAGCCGATTAATAGTTGGTTATGCTAACTCCGATTCGCGAAAGGCTACTAAAGTTCACAAGT
>DNSU01000142.1:0-2387 GCA_003499585.1 Cyanobacteria bacterium UBA9579
GATCTACATTTAGATTCTTCGGCTTTGCCTCAGAATGACAGTACCTCATTATTAATTTTTATCAGTCAGTTCTTGGCCACTAACACAGGTTTAAGTGCTAGTGCTATATTTTAAAGATTTCTCTTCCTCCTAAAGCTGTTTTAATTTATAATTGAGTAAGCTCAGTTAGTATAGTTAGGGAAAAAGAGTTGCTTGAAGTTTTAGTCAGAAAGATGTTACCTCGTGATGTAGATCAGATTATGGAGATTGAAAGTGTTTCTTTTGGTCCATATCACTGGTCACCGCAGGCTTTTAATTCTGAAATGAACAATAAGCTTGGCCATTACATAACAGTTATAGATAAAAATTCTCAAAAAGTAATTGGATATTGCGGTTTCTGGCTCATTTTTGATGAAGCTCATATCACTACAATAGCTGTACATCCTGATTATAGAAAAAACTCTATTGGCGAGCTGTTATTACAAAATATGCTGAAAGTTGGTTATGAAAATAACGCAAAATGGTTTACTCTTGAAGTAAGAGCCAGCAATACTTCTGCACAAAATTTATATTATAAATATGGATTTAAAAGTCTTGGACTGAGAAAAAAGTATTATCAGGACAATGAAGAAGATGCTTTAATTATGTGGACTGAAAATATTTGGGACTCCCAATTCAAAGAAAATTTGCAAGTTCTCAAAGATAATTTAATTAATAAGCAAATAATTACTTTGATGAGTTAACCCTGCACGGATATTTACGCCAACAATATTGATTTCATACTACAATTAGTGTAGAGCGCACAAAGAAATAAGTAGTATAATTTTTATAAATAGATAAAGAGTTGTATTAAATATAACTGAATAATCAGGAATATGATTAAAAGACTTTTAAAAAAGATAACATATTTTAGATGCATGGATAATTATCCTGAATTTAATTTGGGATCATTTCTCGTGGCACTGTTTTGTACATTTTTGATCATTATTGCAACATTTACACCGCTAAAGCTATGGATATTATCTATTCCTAATGATGCATTCGTACATCCGATAGATTTCTTTTCACAGGTTAAATCAATAGCTGATATTACACTGCGTTATTTATATATACCTCAGATTCCTGCTGTGCTTTTTATAGCTGCCATGCTTGGTCCAAGAATCGGTTTATTTTCGGTATCTATATACATAATAGCAGGGCTTGCAGGATTGCCTATTTTTGCTTCCGGCGGCGGGATTCAGTATGCAACTCATATAGTATTTGGGTATATATTAGGATATTTTATAGCTGTTTACCTTGTTGGCAATATTTTAACAGTTAAAATGAATTTGGTTTCTATGTTTAAAGCAACATTAGTGGGCGTATTTTCTGTGCATTTAATCGGGATAGTATATTTAACAATAGTTATGCTGCTCCAGCAAAATTCAATTTTCTCGGTATTTGGGTGGATCTGGGCTTATAGTGGCATACAGATTCTTTATGATATAGGAATAGGCTTTATAGCTATCGCGTTAGCACGTCCTGCACGAGCTATATTCTGGATGGCAATGGATTAAAAAAGACCCTTTCAAGGGTCTTTTTTAATATATTTGATATTTTAAATAATCAGATGCTGTCTGCCAAATGCTTTTGCTCCTTTTACAAGGTTTTCTGGATATTCTAAGCCTAAATACTTATAAGCAGTGACTAATAAATTAAATAAGTCTGTCCAGCACCATAGCTTGTTTTCTGTTGCGATGAGATTATCACCGATTTTCATATAATAAGAACTTACGTATTTGAAACTTTTTACTCCTATCTCGCCTAATCTTGTCTCTTTGATAAACTCGAAACCGATGTGCTGTTCATCACAGTAATCTATAATTGGTTTGACTATCGGATGATTCTTGTACTTGTTTCTTAAGTTCTCTGTTTTCATCTTTATTCCTTTTTATTCCCCTTTTTAAATTAGTCTTGCATTTGTTTTTTTGCATAGGCTATGTGGTCGATTAATTTGGAAACTATGCCAAGTTTATGGATTTTTTCCAGTTCTTCGATGTCGGGTAAAGGATTAACTTTAAAAATAAATTGCCCAAGACTTGATTCTAATAATGATATTATACCAAATTCTAATTGGAATTGCTCTCTAACCTTTAATATCAGATTTCTATTTTGGTCCGACAGCTCAATTATATCAGAGGTTTCAGGGTTAACTGGATTGGATATCATGTTATTTACAATTGTTCGTGTATTTGTATAACTTGCTAAAATATCTTTTCCAAGAAGTACATGGTTCGTTGATCTGCCGGAAGTATCTTTAATATACTCCTGTACAATTATACTCTGACCTATTTGTGTAAAATTATCAAGCATAAGATTGATATCCAGAAATGATTCCGCATAACTGATATTGTTAACCAGAAGAGAAC
>DNSU01000142.1:2444-4469 GCA_003499585.1 Cyanobacteria bacterium UBA9579
TTGTTAACCAGAAGAGAACCAAGGCTTTTGTTATCAACAGAAGTCATTTTTATTACTACAGGCAACCCTCCTACAAGGTTTACTGCTGATTTAAGTTCTTTTGGGTTTTTAATCAGAATAGATTTAGGGATACTAATTCCTTTTATATCCTGTAATTGTTGTAATACCTCAAATTTATTTTTGCACCTGTCAATTACATCCGAGCTATTTATAACTTTAATGCCGGATTTTTCAAAATGTTTAATAACTTTAACTCCATAATCCAGAGCCGATCCGCTGAGTTGTGGAATTAAGATATCAACATTATTAATATGTCTGTTTTTGTAGAATACTAAATAATTGCCATTTTCTATGCATAATTGGCAATTAACAGGATCAAGAATCTCAATTTCAATATCTGATTTAAAACATCTGTTGGTTTCTTCAATGAATTTATCATTGAAGTAGGTCTTAGTCTTTCTTGAAAGAATAACAATTTTCACCTTTTACGATGTCTCGAAATTCTACAATACAACATTTGCAAGAGTTTATTACTATAATTGCCCACTTATAAATATAAAATATTTATTCTTGTAGTTCAATTATGCTGTTGTATACAAGATATGACTATATTGTGAATTTTATTATAATTAGGGGCTATGAACTTTTAATTTGGCCTTGTAAGCACCAAACAGAGGTTTCTTGAATTTCCACATTGACAAGTTGACCAATCAGGCTTTTTTCTCCGGGAAAATGAACTATTTTATTATTTCTAGTTCGACCGTTCAGAATAATGTTTCCTTCTTTTTCATTGTAATTCTCAGCGAGAACCTCAAGCACTCTGCCTACATATTTTTCATTTGATTTTACAGTAGATTGTTTTACCTTCTCATTAAGAAGATTTAGCCTTTTCTTTTTAATATCCTGCGGCAGCTGTTCTTTCCATACGGCAGCAGGGGTTCGTTTTCTTGGAGAATACGCTGCCGTATTGCAATGATCGAAAGTTATTTGCTCAACAATAGTTAAGGTGTCTTCAAACTGCTCCTCGGTTTCTCTTGGAAATCCTGCAATAAAATCTGAAGTTATACCAACATCAGGCATCTGAGACCTTATTTTTTCCACCAGAGTGATATAATCTTCTCTTGTGTATCCTCTTCTCATTTGTTTAAGTATTTCTGTATTCCCTGATTGCATTGGAATATGGAAATACTCACAAACTTTATCAAGTTCTTTTACTGTAGATATCAAATTATCTGTAATATCAGCAGGATGCGAGGTTACAAACCTGATTCTGAGTATATTTTCTATTTTATTTAACTCCCTTAACAAATTAGCCAGATTAATATTTTCATCGTTAAAATCTTTACCATATGAATCAACAGTCTGTCCCAGAAGAATTATTTCTTTATACCCTTCATTTGCTATATCTCTTGCTTCTTTAATGATATCTTCAGGCTTTCTACTTCTTTGTCGACCTCTTGTATAAGGAACAATGCAGTAAGTACAAAAATAATCACAGCCTTCTATAATAGGAAGCCATGCCGATATGCCTTTTTCTCTGATAATAGAGAATTCCCCATTGGATTCATAAGGAGTTTGCAAGACTGAATAGACTTTTTCCTGAGAATCTAATTTACTTAGCAATTCAGGAAGCTCAGCAATATTATGTGTGCCGAATATTAAATCTATATAAGGAGCTTTATTAAATAAACTTTCTTTTGTGTGCTGAGCTACACAGCCGCACATGGCAATTTTAAGCTCGGGTTTTGACTTTTTCCACTTACCCCATACACCCAGATAGCTATATGCCTTATTCTCAGCTGCAGCACGAATACTGCAGGTATTAATTATTAATAAATCTGCATTTTCAGCTTCTTCAATTTTTTCATACCCGATATCACCAAGAATTCCAAAGATCCTTTCCGTGTCAGACTTATTCATCTGGCAACCAAGGGTTTCTATATATACTTTCTTACTCATAACAGATCATTCCAGCCTTAAACGTTATCTTAAACCAGGTAATAATATCAACTAAAATTATAGCCC
>DNSU01000110.1:0-2989 GCA_003499585.1 Cyanobacteria bacterium UBA9579
TCCGTATTGGCCACTGACTAAAAGTCCCTGCCCATCATTTAAATTATTTTCTTTAAGGAGCATCTGCTCAAAGCCGGTATAAATACCCTGACTACTTTTGAATTTTCTCGTTGAAGTAGTATCAGTAGTTATTTCTGCAATATCTCCATTATGTAACCAATAACCAGCCATGTAAGTACCGGGATATCCTTTTATAGCATGGCTTATTCTGCTTTCACCAATAAATACAGCGCCATCTTCACTGTCGAACGCTGTATCAAAACTGCGCAGTTCAGCATTAGGTTTACCATCGAACATACCAGCTTTAAATGTAATATTGTCTGTTGGGTTTACTGTAACCACAGCACCAAGGCCGGGATTAGCAAATGCCGGAATTGGAATTGTAGGCATTAAAAGTTGCGAAACATGCATCATGCTAAGACCTGATGGCAGCATCACAAAATCATAACAGGCATTTTGTTTACCTAATTTAATTTTCAAACGGTTATCGATTAATCTTTGCTCATACCAGTACTGACTAAGAAGATTTGTTCTTGGCAAATCAGTATTATCATAATATTGAAGATCACCAAGAATATTTTTAGTTAACGTATGACCGTGTTTGCTCATAGCTTGAACAAAAAATGTACCGCCGGGCCATAAACCTGCTTTTTTGGTGTCTAAAGATGCAGACATATCAACAAGCCCATGATATCTGACGCCGCTTTGATGATTTAAACCGCCATATCCTTTTTTAAAATTATCGTTATAATAAAGTATATTATAATTAATGCCATGTTTTTCTAATCTGGATCGCAATCCACCCATATCTCCAGTCATATGTGGGGAACTTAACCAGCTTTTTAGCAGCCCTGGCTCTTCTTCTACTGTCTGAATTGTACCTTTTAAGTCCTGTACATCCTTTATATTTGCGTCAGAATCCTCTTTGGTTTTGTCCAACTCCAGAGTTTTTTCCTCAGCAAGTGCTATAGTTTCATGAGATACAGCATTTTCCTGTACTTGAAATTGTATAATTTCTTCTGCAAAAACCTGTGACTGCAATACAATTAATCCCGCTAAGACAAGACTAATCTGAATTTTTATATTCATATTCCGAATAAATTTGTGTTTTAACATCTATTCGCTCTCCTAATCCTCTTTAAAAGTAATAACCCCTTAATATTGATCTTTATCCTCATAAAATATAAAGTATTTGTTGCCTGTTTCAGAACGCAAAAAACAGGAACAATTACCTATTCCTGTATTAAGTGTGTCTATTATTCATTTTCTCTCTCCTTTCTTGTGCTTCGCAAGAGTTAAGGACTTAGCTTAGTACGTAATTGGTATCCTGACTTAGATTCTTTGAATCAATACAGTTGCGGCACAGTCTCGGATTTACACCGAATTTCCCAATTTGTACTTTATAAAATTTGTCTTTAATATACTAGTTATTAATAAAAAAAGTCAACTTTTAAAAAAATTGCGCATTAATTTTTAAGAATTTACCATTTATCTATATTAAGGGCATTTACAACACTTAAGAAATATTAATATAAAAATCAAACACACAAAAAATATCAAAGGTTATTCTCATTTCTTTTGCAACATAGTAAATAACACAAGAATATCCCTGAATTCACACAGTTAATGTCAGTATTTCTTTATTGACTTTTTAAAAAAATAAAAATAAGATAAATACAATAAATAAAATACAAAGATGGGAAATTCGGTGTAAATCCGGAGCTGTGTCGCAACTGTATTGATTCAAAGAATCTAAGCCAGGATACCATTTGTATTGAGATCTTAATCTTGCGAAACACAAGAAAGGAGATAAGAGATGAATAATAAAAAGACTTAGGGCAGGAATCTTGACGATATTCCTGTTTTTTTACATTTAAAATGATCTACAACTAATAAAAAAGGAGTTATAAGATGATAAATTTCAATATTCAACCTGTATCTGAAGAGTTGCATACCAAACTGCAGCATAAAATTGATACTAAAACCAAGCCGCTGGGCTCATTAGGAAGGTTAGAAGAACTGGCTCTGCAAATAGGCTGTATACAAAACACTCTGACCCCTGAATTTAAAAAACCGACAATGCTGGTATTTGCAGGAGATCATGGTATTGCCACTGAGGGGGTTAGTCTATATCCTCAGGAAGTAACTTACCAGATGGTTCTTAATTTCTTAAATGAAGGTGCAGGCATCAACGTGTTTACTAAACAACACGGAATAGATATTAAAGTTATTGATGCCGGGGTAAAATGTGATTTTGAACCACACCCGAAACTAATAAATGCAAAAATTGCGAATGGTACAAACAGTTTCCTTCGTGGCCCTGCAATGACAAAAGAACAATGTATTGAAGCACTTGCAAAAGGTGCAGATATTGTTAAAGCAATACATAAAGATGGCTGCAATATTGTTGGTTTTGGAGAAATGGGAATTGGCAATACTTCTCCTGCAACTATGTTATTAAGTTTTCTGTGTGGTATTCCGATTAAAAAATGTACAGGCCGTGGAACCGGATTGGATGATGAGCAGGTAAGAAAGAAAAGAGAAATTCTCCAGCAATCACTTGCTAATAATAATCTTGTTAATAACGATCCATTTACAGTCTTACAAACCTTTGGTGGCTTTGAAATTGCTATGATGACAGGAGCAATGCTTCAGGCTGCTGAGTTGAAGATGATTTTAATGATAGATGGTTTTATTACTACCTCAGCATTATTAGTTGCAGCGAAGATGAATTATACAATTCTTGAATACTGCATTTTTGCTCATAAATCAGGCGAACGTGGCCATAAAATAATGCTTGAGCATTTAGGAGCCGAGCCATTATTGGATATAGGTTTAAGATTAGGAGAAGGAACAGGCGCAGCCATTGCATATTCTATTCTTGAATCTGCTGTTAAATTTCTAAACGAGATGGCCTCTTTTGAATCGGCAAATGTAAGTAATTCTGAAGATAAATCTAAATTAGCTCAATAAGTATAAAAGGGGAAGT
>DNSU01000110.1:3086-5495 GCA_003499585.1 Cyanobacteria bacterium UBA9579
CCTTTTTATTTTCCATATAATTTATTTAGATCAGGTATAGTATTTTAATAAGTTATAAACTATAAATTATTAATACAAAAAGAAGCGGCTAAAAGTATGAAAAAGCAAATAACCTTATTCTTTACAGCCTTAGCGTTTTATTCAAGAATACCCTGTTATGCCTGGGGCAACTTTTCTGATGAATATACAAATAAAGCATCAAAATATTTTCCTTTAGTAGGCTGGATTGTAGGTGGAGTTGGTGCAGCAGCTTATGTATTATCAAGCTTTATATTCCCTCAGCCTGTGGCTATTTTGATAAGTATAATAAGCACAATACTGGTTACCGGAGCATTCCATGAAGATGGATTTGCTGATTCCTGCGACGGATTTGGTGCAGGCCATACAAAAGAGCGAATTCTAAGTATTATGAAAGATTCTAGTATCGGAGCTTACGGAGTATTAGGACTTATTTTAATGCTTACTCTGAAATATGTTACCTTAATTGAAATATCCCCGGTTCTAATCCCTCTAACAATCATTGCAGCACATAGTGTGAGCAGGTTTACGGCTATATCATTTATGTTTACTCATGATTATGCACGTAAAAATGATTCAACAAGCAAATCAATCCTTGTAGCTCAAAGATTCAACTCTCTGGATTTAATAATTGCTGCGACTTTTGGTATTTTACCTGTTATGTTATTGGGATATCGCTATTTATTGTTATTAATTCCTATATTCCTGATTAGACAGCTTATAAGTATCTTTTTGACCAGAAAATTAAACGGCTATACCGGAGATAATCTAGGCGCCGTTCAGCAAATAACCGAAGTAGCATTTTACCTGTTAGTTTTATTGGTTTTGCCATGGAAATATATTTAATTCGCCACACAAAACCGAATTGCGACAAAGGCATCTGTTATGGACAAGCAGATGTAGATATTCAGGATGATTTAGAGTTAAATAAACTTAAAAACAATATTATAAATCCTGAAGAGTTTGTATTTTATACAAGCCCGCTAAAAAGATGCTTAAAGTTAGCTGAACATATTAGCAATTCAAAATTTATTTATGATAATCGACTTATGGAAATAAATTTTGGAGACTGGGAACTGCAAAAATGGACATCAATAGAAAATCATAAGGACTTTCGGTCATGGCGCAATGATTTTATAGAATTCTCCTGTCCAAACGGTGAATCATTTCAGGATCTCTATAAAAGAAGCATAAATTTCTTTAAAGAAATATTAAAGACGGATCATAAAAAAGTAGCCATAGTAACACATGCCGGAGTAATAAGATGTATTCTTTCTCATATACTGGAGATTCCTCTTAAAAAAGCCCCGAATTTACAAATAAATTATGGTAGTATCTCAAAAATCAAAGTCCTAGAGTATGCAATAAGCGTAGAATACATAAATAAACAGGCATAAAGATATGAACAATAGTGCTCTTCTAACAGATTTATACCAATTAACAATGATGGCGGGTTATTACGAAAATAATCTGAATGAAACTGCAACATTCGAGCTTTTTGTCAGAAATTATCCTAAAAATCGCAATTACTTAATATTTGCAGGGCTGGAACAAATTCTGGATTATATCCTAAATCTTAAATTCACAGAAGATGAACTAAAATATCTTAGAAATCATCCTGTTTTTAAAGATGTAAAAGACGATTTCTTCAATTATTTGAAAGATTTTAAGTTCACAGGTGATATCTGGGCCATGCCAGAAGGCACTATATTTTTCCCAAATGAGCCTGTAATGAGAATAACAGCTCCGATAGTGCAGGCACAGTTATTGGAAACATATATCTTATCGATGTTTAATTTCCAGACAATGATAGCTACAAAAGCTTCAAGAGTTACAACCGCATCTCAGGGACGTCAAATAATTGAATTCGGATCAAGAAGAGCTCATGGTCCAGAAGCAGGGGTATTAGCTGCAAGGGCCTCCTGTATAGGAGGATGCATTGGCTCCTCAAATGTATATGCAGGACATAAATTTGGTATTCCAATTTATGGAACAATGGCCCATTCATGGATAATGGCTTTTGATAATGAAGAAGAAGCTTTTGAGAAATATCATAAACTATATCCAGATAATACAATTTTGCTGGTAGACACTTACAATACTATCGAGGGTATTAAAAAAGCCACCAGAATCTCGCCTAAGATAAAAGGAATAAGGCTGGATAGCGGAGATTTTTACAATCTAAGTATCGAAGCAAGGAAAATCCTTGATGATGCAGGCATGCAAAATACAATAATAGTTGCAAGCGGCGATTTAAATGAATATAAAATAAAAGATCTAATAGAACGAGAAGCTCCAATAGATGTCTTTGGAGTAGGCACAGAACTGGTAATTTCAGCAGACGCTCCATCTCTAGGTGGACTTTATAAACTTGTAGAGATAGAAAAAGAT
>DNSU01000110.1:5554-6991 GCA_003499585.1 Cyanobacteria bacterium UBA9579
TGTAGAGATAGAAAAAGATTCTAAGGTAATCCCTAAAGCAAAATTCAGTCAGAATAAAAATACATATCCCGGCAAAAAACAAGTCTGGAGATTCCTCGATAAAAATAAACTGATAAAAGACGTTATTGCAAATGAAGAAGAATCATACCCCCAACAAAATGCAATTCCTTTACTAAGCCTGATAGTAAAAGAAGGAAAATTGCTATTCGCTTTACCTGATATCAATCAAATTAAACAGCATTGCCTGAATAACTTATCAATACTCGATAAGCAGTCTCTTGATCTGAAAAATCCAACCTGTACAAAAGTAGAAATAAGTGAAAATTTAGAAAATAAGCATAATCAAATAAAAGATAACCTTTGCAACACGTAACAACAGCATCTTGAATTGTCATTTGTCACTTTTTGAATTATCATTTTATAACAGCGGAAAGAATCAAAAAGGTGTATTATGAGTGAGAATTTTCAACCGTTAAATCTGGAAGAAGATGCAGCAGTTAAGTTTACTAATCTGTGTGAGATTGCTAAGGATATTGAAATAAATGGCCAATCAGGGGATCAATTCCCAAGACAGGCTGTATTAAGCGCTGTAGTTTCTTCGGATAACGAAATTTTATATAAAAGACTTGAAGAAGCATTGTTTGATGAAAATCAGACAGAAATGATGAAAACTATTGTAGCCGGGTTATTTCTGACTAAAGGCAAATCATTGGCATTGTCAGAGTATACGAATCAGGTTCTTGGCGAGTCTCAAGTAATTGGCAGCAATCTTGAAAACAAAGAATCCCTGCTACTGGTAGCCGACGCTTTAACAGAAGCCACAAAAACTGATGATGAAGAAATAAAAAATAAATGCGTCAATTCCTTATTCAAGCTGTACCGTGCATCTTGCAATCAGGATAGCACTGCATTAATTGCAGATCAATTATTGCAAAGATTCATGAATATTCTGCCAGGCAAAAGTGAAATAATTGATAACACTCTAGAAAGCCTGGTAACAGATGTGAATACTGATATAAATTCCAGACTGGTAGCAATCGACATTTTAACAAGATCCAGGCCTCTGGAAGTCTTTGATACCTTGCAAAAGCTAATATCAGATATCAGTAAATATTCAAATAATGTTGCTGAAACTGCATATTTAGTAGATGTAATAACTAAATCTTTTTATGCCATTGCTGTTTCAGAACTGAATGTTAATTATTCTTCCATTCAAAGCACATTAAACGATATGAATCTGGATGAAATATTCGAAACAACCAAGGATCAATGCCCGAATATTAATCCTAAGTTTTTTGATACTATTTCAAAGAGGGTTAAAGAAAGAATCTTTGAATTAAATGAAATAATTAACTCTAAAAACTAATTATTATCCTCTTTGCAGGCATATTAAAAATCTTCCTTAGCACATATAATAAGAGCCTGTCTGGTTAAAAA
>DNSU01000133.1:0-13251 GCA_003499585.1 Cyanobacteria bacterium UBA9579
GGGGAATTCTTTAGATTAAAGACCCTAGTTCAGTTCCAGAATATAAATTATTTATGCCTTGCAGGGTGACCATAACATTCACGGCTATAGTAGCTGGTATCATTATATTGGGTGTAAGAAGATCAACCTTATGATTAGGATCTATTTTTGATACCAGCTTGTTTAAAGCTCTATAACGTTCCCCAAACCAAAAGAAAACGTATATATACCCAGCCACAAGAAATAACCCAATCATTAAAAGAGTATTTCCCTTGAACTCGTCTCTAAACTGCTGCAATTCTGATACTGAAGAAGACTTAACAGTGGAGCTGCTTGATTGCTTTTGGTTACTAAAAATATCCTTATTCAGCCACTCCCCGCAGTGTTTACATTTTTGTGCCCCTACGCTTATTTCCCCACCACAATAAAAACAGTTAATTGTGTCACTAAACATAATATACAACCCTTTCTATATATTCCTAAAGATCAATTCCCAAATGCTTTTTCACCCATTTATCAAATCTTTTTGACTTACTTTTCCTATTAACGAGCAGGGAAATTGCCCCATCAGAAATACCTAAACATTTAGATATGTCTCTTTGGGTATAACCTTTTTCTAATAGCTTTAATTTTATTTGAAAAGTTTTTTCGTCCATATTCGACAATTACCAAGCTTTATGCTACAGTTTAAGTTAAATGTTTAACTAATTTTTGTTACTTAAAACTTTTATCATGTTAGCTCATTTGGTCCTATTGTCAATATACAAATACATGAATTGGTCCCATTAAGAGGAAGTATGGATATTAAAGAAAGACTTAGAAAAGCAAGACAGGCAAAGAGATTATCGATAGCAAAGCTATCTGAAATCATTAATGCTCCTACAAAGACAATAAGTAATTACGAATTAGGGCAAAGAAAAGTCTCAGTAGAATATCTAGCCCTTCTTCATGATCATCTGGGGGTAAATTATAATTATCTAATATCAGGTAAGGGGGAAATATATATTGATAAGTCTCAAGAGGAGAAAGAGGAGATTTACCAAGTAATTAAGGAAAGATTTAATCTTAATGATGACGAAATTAAGAGAATAATTGATGAAGCTACTACTAACCCTAAGATGAGAGAACTCTTTGCAAAGATCATAGATGCCAGGCATGGTAAAAAAGAAGCTTTTGATGATATTTATCGTATTTTAAACGGCATGGAGCTTATGACTAGCTAGTTATAATATCTTCTAAATTTTCATGGACAGATTCATAACCCTGTTTGATAACTTCAATAGCACGTTTAGAATAAGTTAACTCTTGTTCTAGCTTTGGTAGAGTTCCTTTAATGACTTCTAGCTCTGCTTTAGTTCTATCGATATGTGATTCAAGCACACTAAAGCTTGAATTATTGTTACATAATAACTGTATCTGATGATTTAACTGCTCTATTTGTTCCTTTTTCATTATTCATTTAACTCCTATTTTAAGCTGCATTACATTAGAGCATTGATATTTTAAAAATGCAATGTCTATGTATCATTATTTAATAATGTTTTAGTGCAGTTTAATCTGGGTATAATATAAATATTGCATTAAAGGAGTTAATTATGAATAAAGAGTTCTATTGTATATGTTGGAAAGACGCAGACAACATAAAGAAAAGTAATACGCCACGCTCGAAGGAAGAAGCAGAAGATATGATAGCTCATTTGAGCAATATTTTCCCGATGGTGGAGACTTGGGTTGAATTATATGACTTAACAAACCAAACTGACGTTAAGTTTCTTGAACGGTGCCTACAAAATAGTTAAATGTGATAGGAGTATGATATTGAGCGACAATAAAGAAGACCAGGAATACACGGCTTGGCTGTTAGATTTTTATGAATATCTAGAGAGTAAAAAGCATTTCAAGAATTTTAAGCCGTTAAAGCAGCTCAAGGAGCAAGAAAACAAGATAAATAATAGAGAAAGGAATCCTGAAGATAATCATTTTTAATAGCTTAATTGATAAATCCTGCAAATATTTCTTATTTACGAATAGATTTCCTTAACAACTTTATATCTGTCAAATTATAAATGAGGGAGGAAAGTATAGAATTGTTGAGGGTTTTACGTGCATACTCCTAAGAGTCAGGAATAACGCCCACATGGGCGAAATAGGTTTGAAAACCTGAGCCTATTGAGTTTGAGGCATTTTCAGAAACGCATGTTCTGCAATAATAACAGGTCTTTACCCTGTTTTAGAGTTTTTTGAAAATGCGTCATAAATGACTGAAATTTATATAAAAGAGCTTTCTCTGTCTCTATTTTGTGAATAATTGTATTTAATCTATTAATAATGAAGTATTGTTGAGTAACGTCAGGAATAGGAATTCTGACGTTTTTATTGGCTGGATTGTTTTTTAGATTATTAATTAAACCAGGCTTACTTACCTGATATTTCAGGAATAAAAACAGATACTGTGGAAGTAAGTAAACACTATCAGAGATTTTAATTGGATTATCAGAGAGACTAAACGGCTTTGTTAAAAAGTTGATATTTGATAATTGCTCATGCTGCTTAAATATCCTAACTTAAATTAATCTTAATTCGCTGTGAATTAACCTCACTTGGCATGTCAGGATTATAGATACCCTTATTAAAGAACTCATCTGCCAGATAGTAGATTAACTCTTCATATTTACATATTAACTTTTTAGTTGCCTTAATGGCTGTGTATAAGCTATAAGGAGGGTATTGCATCATATAACCCCATCTAGTAAACTTCTATTTTGGAATTTCCTGTTCCCTTAATAGAGGTCTGACATATTTTACAGCTTATTTTAAAAATTCAGTTTTACAAGACTACATAGCAAATAATAGGTTTTAAAATCATACTTGATTAGTTTTATGATTAAACAATCCAGATTACTGAAACTTATAGAACAAGATATATCTATATAGGTCTTTTTTGTAGTACACACAGGTTTTTTGAATCTAAAAGTAATATTTCCATGTTAAAGATTTTTGCCAAATGTTTCATTGTATTGTGAGTATAAAAAGATATATGCGTTTCATCTCTTCTGTACCACCAGCTTTGAAACTTTTCATTATCCTGTGGGTGATATAGCGTCATTATAGAAATGATTCCACTTGGGTTTAGATGTTTATATAAGATTTTAAATGTTTCTACAGGGTTGCTTAAATGTTCAATTACTTCTGTTGAGGTAATTAAGTCATACACTTTATTTTCATAGACTTTTTCAGGAGCGAAGTAAGGATCATATATATCTACTTCAAAGCCTTCTTCTCTTAACAAATGAGCTAACACAGGACTTGGTCCCGATCCAAAATCTAATATGGATTTTGTGCTGGATTTATAAGGCATAATAGCCTTATCTGCAAAATCCTTGAACATATTCACATAACCAGTATTTTCCAGCGAATTATGATGCAGTTGGTATATCCTCAGTTCTTCTTCTTTGGATACTATGCTTTCTGGGTCAATAAAAATATAGTCACAATTGATGCAATTATAGTAATTGATATCAAATTGCCTGTCATATATTGTTATAGTTTGATTATTACAGATTCTACAATTCATAATTTATTCTTAAAGTTTCGATATTCATTAATAATCCTGTATATAAACAGAATTGTACCGTTAAACTCAATTATAAGCCAATTTGTTTTGTTGTAGTAATAATGCCTTAATTTATTAATCTTTATCGGGTTATAATCAGAATAGGAGAATAATCAATGTCAGACCCAAAAGATCTCATAAATAAAGCATTAAACCATTCAAGAAATGGTGAATTTGATTTAGCCATAGAAAACTACAAAAAAGCAGCAAAAATAACTCCTGACGATGAGAGTATTTATTGTAGTTTAGGAGCTGTTTATTCTAAAAAAGCTGAATATGACCAGGCTATACGTAATTATAAAAAAGCTATTGATCTTAATCCAGATAACTTCAAAGCGCATACTGCTATAGGAAGTGCATATATTAAGAATAAGAAATATGATCAGGCTTTAAAGCACTTAAATAAATCCTTGTCTATTAATCCAAATTATGCAAAAACTTATTATAATTTAGGAAACGCCTATTCTAAACAAGGAGAATACGATCTGGCTATAGATAGTTATAAAAAAGCCCTTTTATTAAGCCCTAAATCAAGTAAAATTTCCTACAGACTCGGTCTTGTATATAAATTCAAAGGTGACTACGAGCGTTCTGCTTACTATTTAAATAAATCCTTATCGGTTAATCCAAATGATGATAAAGCAAAAAAGGCTTTAAAACTTGTTGAAGATGCCAGAAATAAAATGAAACAGTTTGATTCAGGAGCTAAAATCTTCTTAAAATAATCTGAACTTATTTCAAAATAACAGATATAAATACCAGCAAAGTCGCTAAGAATAAAATGAACACCATAAAATTGGTGAAAAAATATTTTTTAAACGTGAGAAAGAAAATCTTTAAGTCAAACCATAAAGAGAAATTATTCTCATATTCGGCATTTAATCTAAATCTATCCTCATAAGAAATTTTTTCCCTGCCATGCAACAATGCCCATCCAGTTATCCCAGGTTGCACCATATGAATTAAACCCTGAGGTATAGGTTCATTTTCATTTTCGAGGCATTTTAAAACAAAATTATGTTCATCTAGAGAAATAGGTCTTGGCCCAATATAGCTCATTTCACCTTTTAAAATATTAATAAACTGCGGGAATTCATCTAAAGAACAGCTTCTTATCATTTTACCTATTTTTGTAATTCTTGGATCGTTATCGACAGTGTTTATTCCGCCACCTGAATCTTTCACTTCTGTATACATAGTTCTTAATTTATAAAGCTCAATTATTTTGCCGTCTTTTCCAACCCTTTTTTGTGTAAACAAAACAGGTCCTTTGGATTCTAATCTTATGCATAAAGTCAAAAACGCTAAAATAGGCGATGTTAATATTAGTATGATACTTGAAAAGATAATATCTGCTATTCTTTTAACTATTAAATAACATCTTTTTGTTGAATTAAGGGATTTTAAACTATTATCAACTATCTCTAAATCGCTTAAATATATCTGACTCATAATGTTTCTTCCATAAAATTTATTTAAATGTAATTTTATTGCTTTTTTATTTTAAATGAATTGTATCACTACAGGAATGTTATAGGAAAGTATATTTAAATTACAAATTGTGTATGATACCCCAGTTTTAAATTATAAAAGCGTTAGAGGATAAGCTTGTATGTACTTTATATAAATTCATCTTACTACTTTCACAATATCCTAATTCTCTTGATTAGATAAAACTTTATTTGTCTAATACAAATGTTATTTAATTATCAGACAGTTTACCATTTTAAAAACTAGCTCTTTGTCAGATTAAAAACAAAATATAAATCCTTTATTCTTCAAAATATACTACTAATTGCTTAGCCATAAGGCTGGCGTTTTTTGAGTGTTCTGAAGAGAAAGAGGAGTTATGATTAAAAGTAATATAGTGGCAATTATATTCTTGTTAATATCAATGCTGTTATTTACAGATACAGTACAGGCTTTTGAGACAATTCAGCTTAATGCAAAAAAAACAGAGATCATTTATGAGCAAAATATTGATTTAAAAAATCTTGAACCAATAAAGTTTGATAGGGAAAAGCCTCCTAAAATCATACAAAGAGGAGACTTTGATATTCTTATTCTTGAGCATACTGAAATACCTTTAAATGAAATTGCAACACGAAAAGGAATTATCAAACTAGTACCAGCTTCAATCAGTACAGGTATGAGTATGTGTACTTTATCTGTATATGGTGGTCAGGAAGATAAAGTTATACATCATACATTAAACTATGCTATTGCTCGAATAACTAAAGCGCCTGTTAAAACTGCAATAGGAACCAGCCTCGCTAAAGAATTGGTTTTCGACTTATTATTAAGTAAGGGTACTCCTGATATTGCTGATATACAGGCAAATGTGTGTGGTGTTATTCAGTCCAAATTATCCGATACAAATAACCCTAAAGAATAATCAAAGGTTAAGTTTTATAAAAGTAAAACGAATCAAAAAATTAGACAAATTTGATCATGAAAATTCTGCTCTTTTTATCCATTTTACTGAGCAGAATTCCTATAAAATCAACTAACATTTCTGTTTGAATACTTTGGTCTCAGCTAAAATTTATACTTTTTACACATTTGATTAATTTTTATGCAGGGTTTATATTGTTTATTAAGTTTTATTAGACTTGGCAAGTATGAGAATAGGAACAGTATGAAAAGATTAAATAAAGTTTTAGTTTGGTTATTATTAATTCAATTTTTTGCAACTTCAACAAGCTTTGCTCAAATGGGAAATACCAATTATGAAGTGATTGACAGCAGACAGTATAATTATCAATCTGACTTATCTAATAAAAATACAGAAACAAAAAGTCAGCTACAACAGCAAAATCAATTACAACAAGCACAGCCAAAACTTAGTACTATAGAAAAATTATTTAATCAGGATCTTAATTCTCAAGTAATAAAACAATTTGGGTATGAAATATTTGAAAATAGCGGAAGTTCTGCCTCAATAAGCAGTGTTCCAGTTAATTACAAATTAAGAATAGGTGATAGAGTTAACGTATATTTCTGGGGTGATACAATAGATATTCTGTCAATAGCAGGAAATAGCGTAATCCAGCCCTCGATTGATGTTACTGTAGACAAAGAAGGAAATCTCTTTATCCCAGGTGTTGGCCTTATCCCTGCAAAAGATACTACAGTAGCCAGTATTGAGCAGCAGATTTATTCTATGCTTACCAGTAAATTTAGCGGTTTTAAAGTTAAAGTTTCCGTATATGAGCCGGGAAATTTCCCTATAATGGTAATGGGAAATGTTAAACAGCCAGGTGTTGTCAATCTAAATTCTTCTTCCTCCTTCCTGGATGCACTTAATCAAGCTGGTGGCGTGCAAAAAGAAGGTTCTTTAAGAGAGATAGTCTATATAAATGGCGCAAACAAAAGCAAACTAACTATGGATCTTTATGATCTATTGATTAGAGGGCAACAAAAAAATATCAGCCTAAAAGAAGGCGATGTAATTTTAGTTAAGCCTATTGGTAAAGTAATAGCATTATCAGAAGGCGTAAAGAAACCTGCAATCTATGAATTTAAAAATGGAGAAAGCCTGCAATCATTAATTACTATGGCAGGCGGGTTACTTCCATCTATAAATGCAGCAAATGTTCAATTAGAAGGTTTTGACAAATCTAACAATCAAAAAATTACCAAAGATATTAATGCAGCTGAGTTAAGCACAATTTTCCCTAACGATGGAGACGTATTAGCGTTTAAAAGTGCTTACAATTTCTCCGAAAACGTAGTATCAATTGAAGGTAACATTAAACATCCTGGAAGTTTTCAGTACCAAAAAGGTATGAAATTATCTGATGTACTAAAATCTCAAGACGATTTACTGGCAAAAACCTTTATATATCAAGCAGTTATAGAAAGAGTTTACGGAGTAGATAAAGACATCGTTACTATTCCAGTTTCACTCGTAGATTTCTTTAAAGGCTTAACTGATCCAGAGCTGGCTCCTCAAGATAAAATCAAAGTATATGCAAGCACACAAATGAAAAACATTGAAGTATCAGGATATATAAGCAATCCTGGCATAATTCCGTACGTCGAAGGCATGACTTTAAAAGACCTGATTGCCATAGTTGATTTTGAAATTCCTTCTGATGTTAATTATGTTGACTCAAAAATAGTCGGCAATATGAGAAAAGTGAATATAAATAATCTTGTAGCAGAAGTTACCTCTAAAAATAAAGATAATCAAAAATTAAAAACAGTTTATCTCTACGATCTACTTACAAAAAATAATAATGAGTACAATCTTGTACTGGAAGCAGGAGATAAAGCCTTATTCAGACCAGTAGCAGATAAAGAATCTCTAAGAACAGTAAAAGTTTTAGGCTATGTAAAAAGCCCTGGTGTATACAAAGTAAGACCAGGCATGAAAATAAGCGATGCAATTGAGACAGCTGGTGGCTTAAACGATGATGCATACATAAAAGGCTTGGTTTTCACCAGACCCACAATTTATAAACAGCAACAAGCAATGCAGGAAGAATCTATAACCAAAATGAGAGAAGATTTAGCTCAAAAAATAAACCAATTTCAGGCCCTTGATAAAGGAGCTGCCAAAGTAGATGCTAAAGAATTTGCACATGCACAGGAAGAATTAATCAAAATCTCTGAAAAGAAGTATTCTGAAACTCAAGGCAGAATTGCTATCAATATAAAAGATGATCAGATAAGCGAATCTGATGATTTAGAAATAAAAGACGGAGATGAAATATTTATCCCGTCTATTCCTCAGCATGTAAATGTTATTGGAGAAGTGCATAATCAATCCGCAATGGCCTATTACCCGAATAAATCCGTTAAATACTATATAGAAAATGTAGGCGGATTTACTAAAGAAGCTAAGAAATCTGATATATATGTAGTTAAAGCTAATGGAACATCTGTTAAAGCTAAAAGAATTAGCTCAATCAAACTTGATCCTGGTGATACCATAATAGTCCCAAGAAAAGTTGGAATGCCAATTAGTTGGTCTTCTATCATAAAAGATGGATTCCATATGATGGTTAACAGCCTTAGCGCAGTATTTATGATAACAAGATTCTAGTATTTTTAATATAAATAATTCATTTAATATCCTTTAGCAAGCATTTTAGTCGCCATTCTTGGCATTATCTTCGATACGAGCGTGCTTCTGGGTGGCTGCCAATGATAAATGCCCTAATAGCTCTCTTATTGCAGCCACGTTAACGTTATTATCCATTAACTTAAGGGCTATGTGATGTCTTAGGTCATGGAAACGAAACTCAGGAGGGATTTTTGTATGTCTTTTAACAGCCATCCAAGCTTTTCTAATGCAATTATAAGGCTTTCCAGTTTTTGGGTTAGTAAACAAATATTCTCCTGTCTTATCTTTATATAACTTTTTAAACTCTTCAAACAACACCAAAGACAGTTTATCCGTTCAAAAAACTGATATTTATTAAAAACCAATCCTTTTAGCTTAATAATGTAACTCTATTCCAGACTTGAATATAAATTCGATAGATGAAGATCTCTTCTAGGATTCACTTCAATGCATTAAACTTGACATAAAAATTTAGACGCTAAGAAATTATAGTCTTTGCCAGTATAGCTGCATATACCTCCTGTTTTAAGAATAAAAGCTTTTTGCCTACCTTAAAATACAGATTTTCTGGTATCCCTTTTTCCCCTTTTTACGGGCATGTATTAAGTTATAAATGCATTTAACTGATACGTGCAAGATTTCGGCAACCTGCGACACTTCTAAAAGCTCTAATTCTGGCTCTGCACTCATTTTATCTACTCCTGTTTTTCTGTCCCAATTTGGTATAGTTTCTTTTATGATTTCTAGTTCTAATTTGGTCCTTTTGATGGGTGATTCCAGTCTGCTAAATGTTGAATTATTGTTATTTAATAGCTGAAACTGATACTTTAAGTGCTCAACTTTCCTTTTTTGTTATTTATTTACTTCACTATCACCTGCATTAGATTAGAACATTTTTTTTTAAGAATATCAATACCTGAATAGCATTATTCAGAAGTGTTTTAAAACAATGCTCTATAGTTATAATGAAAAATAGTAATCTAAATGGAGTTAATTATGAGTGAAAGGTTTTATAGAATCTGATAGGAAGATCAAGAGGATATTAAAAAAAGTACTATTCCTCGATCTGTAAAACGGGCTGAAGAAATGATGGATAGAATCCTTCGATCCAGCGTATTAGGCTGACATTAAATTTCTTGAAAGCTGTCTAAATTGGTCTGATCGCCTTGAAGGAAAAGATTGAGTTAAAACATACTTATCTGCTTTTTATAGGGGAATGAAGAACGTATAAATAAGAGAAAAGAGAATCCTCTTATGATAATCTTTAATAATTTAAGATAAATCCTGTAAGCACTGTTTATATAATGGTAGATTTTGTCAAAGCTTTATATCAGGCAAAATATTAATGAGGGGATGAAATAAAGTTGCTGAAGTGCTTCCAAGTACTATATCTTATGCACTTATAAGGGGTTCATGGGCTGGAGCCAAATTTTGTTTGAGAGGTTTACTGGGTTTCAGGTATTCTTAAAAATGCTTGATTTGCAATAATAACAGGTCTTTACCCTGTTTTAGAGTTTTTTGAAATTGCGTCATAAATGACTGAAAATTTATATAAAAGGGCTTTCTCTGTCTCTATTTTTTTAATAATGGTATTTAACTTGCTGATAATATGATACTGTTTGGTAATGTCAGGTATGGATATCCTAACATTCTTAACTGCTGGATTGTTTTTTATATTGTTCATTAACCCAGGCTTATTTACCTGATATTTCAGGAATAAAAACAGATATTGCGGGAGTAAATAAACACTGTCAGAGATCTTTATAGGATTATCAGAGAGACTAAAAGGCTTTGTTAAAAAGTTGATATCTGATAATTGCTCATGCTGCTTAAATATTCTACTCAAATTCATTTTTGTACTTGGTGAATTTAACCTTCCTGCACCAGGTTCATTTATTTCACCATTAAACAACTTGTCTGCCAGGTAATAAAGCAGCTCTTCGTAGTGGAGCAACTATAAACAGGGATTTGGCTATTTTAAGCAAAATATTTGCTTATGCTGTTGAAAAAGAATACATAAGCAGGAATCCTGCTATAAATAAAAAGGTTAAAAGGTGTACCGAAAGCGATGAAATTATTCGCTATTTAACAGAAGAAGAGGAAGAAAGACTCATAGAAGCTATTACTGAAGAATATTATTATATGAAGAGTATTATCATAACCTTAATGCACACTGGCATAAGATTTGGAGAATTGAGGCAATTACGATGGAAAGAAAATATGGACCTTAGAAATGAATATATTACCCTTACCAAGACCATGACCAAATCTAAAAAGAAAAGAACTATTCCAATGACACCTGTTCTTATTGAGCTTTTTAAGGAGTTACACAAGAAACGAATAGTGGGAATTGAATATGTTTTCTTTAACCCTAAAACACTGAAACCATATAATAATGTAAGAAAAGCATGGATAACACTCAAAAAACGTGCTGAAATCGACTTGGATTTCAGAATACATGATCTAAGACACAGCTTTGCGACAAAATTAATGGATAAAAATGTTAATCTCGGAATTATTAGAGAGTTATTAGGGCACAGTTCGCTAAATGTAACCCAGAAATATGCACATGCTAAGAAAGAATCTGTAAGAGCAGCAATACTTTTGGTGCAATAATTGGAAAATGTATTATTATAACTATTTTTAATCCCGTTAAGGCGGGGTTTTTATTATGCAAATTTTACTTTTGTTTTTATAATCATTTTCTAAAACCAGTCCCGTTTTTCTTATATATGGTGTATATCTTCAGGTTTTTCTAAAATGCAGGGGGGCTCAGAAATAAGGGAGCAAACCTCAAAAATCCCAAAACTCAAAAACGGCGAAACCCTTGCCAATAAAAAATGCCGAGACACAGAATTGAACTGTGGACACAGGGATTTTCAGTCCCTTGCTCTACCAACTGAGCTATCTCGGCATGTTATTTAATTTTATTTTTCCTAGCTCTAATTAGATTATGTCTCTGTTTATATCTAGATGAGCCAGTTCCAGATTAATCATACTAAGCTCAATTTAATTCGTCAAGTAAGAACTTTATATTTAGCAATAATGTAATATTTGGCTATTTACAGATATGAATCAATTGAGGCACAATTAAATATAGCATATTTGTTTTATTACGATCAACAAGCATGCCTATTAGATATGAGAATGACTTTTAATATTCGCTTTTGACACTTCTATCAGGCTATTAATCAGCTCAAGCTGTTTTGGTAATAGTTTTTTAATGTCATATTTTTCTATAATTGATTCCCTGGCATTATTTCTGATTTTCTGCATCTTGTCTGGATGATTTAAAACTTCATCAACACGCTCTGCAATTTCCTGAGGGGAGAAAAAATCTGCTAATAAACCATTTTCTCCATCTGTAATTACTTCTCTAACAGGAGGAGTGTTTGACCCGATTACCAGACATCCTGCTGACATAGCTTCCATTACTGACCATGATAGGACAAACGGGTATGTCAGGTATATATGTGCTGATGATACCTGTAACACTTTTAAGTATAAATCATAAGGAAGTCGTCCTGTGAAATGCACCCTGGAAGTGTCAAATGATATTTTCTCAGTCATTTCCTGCTTATATGTTTTGTTATCAGGTAAAGTACTTCCATAATATACGCGGTCTTCACCGACAATTACTATATGAGCTTTTGGCCTTTTTTCCAGAATAAGAGGAACAGCTTCCATAAACTTATGAAATCCACGATAAGGCTCTAATCCTCTTGATACGTAAGTTATAATTTCATCTACCTCTGATAAATCCAGATTAAGATGAGGAATAACCAGCTTTGCATCAGGATCAGGCTTTAGTATATCTGTATTTATCCCGTCATGAATAACGCTGATCTTATTATGATATTCAGGAGGAAACTGGCTCAACTGCCACTGCGTTGGAGATAATCCATGATCACAGCTATATAAATCTATCAATATATGTGAGTTTTTAACTCTCATTAAAGCTTCTAAATTCACCGGTAATGGGCCCTGCTTTTCAAAATCGACATCTGAACCATAAGCTCTATAAAACCATTCAAAATAAGTTAAAAGAGGCGTATCAGGGAAAATATCTTTCATAAATAAGGTGCTGCCCCAGGAATGGCCGAAGATAATATCAGGAATAAAGCCCTGATTTTTTAGCGATAAGGCTTTTTGAGCGCAAGACTGCCCGTGAATAATCGACTCTTCGAAAAATCTTAAATAACGATGAGCATTATCCGGAACTTGCCTTGCCAGCTCGTAAACAAGCTTTGTTACTCCAGAAATATTGCCTTCTTTTCTACCGGTTATAAAAGCAATCTGATTATTAGGATCTTGCGTATAATGGGCTATCAAATGCTTAAACTGTGCCGGGAAATTGCGGTGAAGAAATAAGATTTTCATGGGGATATTTACCTTCTTTGACTTGATACTCTTTAAAATTCTTTGTGGCTAAGCCACATTTTCAAGTTAATAATCATTCCTAATAGAGAATATATTTATGAATTTTGTATCCCATTTGCTCCCTTTTTGCGCCTTTTTAATTTTGCCGATTTTGTAGTATGCATAATAATTTTAGAGATTTTGATATTTAGATTTTTTGATTCATGCT
>DNSU01000133.1:13308-16601 GCA_003499585.1 Cyanobacteria bacterium UBA9579
TTTAGATTTTTTGATTCATGCTGGTGGGGAAGTAAATAAATCATAGTATATAATCATAAATTATTGCAGATCCCCACCCTACTTTTTTGATTAATGCTTTAGGATTGTGTAGCTATTTTTATTAAGTATATCATAGATTTGTGTAGCCAAATGGCCACAAATTAGAGCCAAATGGCTCCAATTTTAAAAAATTTGCTAAATAATTTAGTTAACTAGAATAAATCCTTAGGATTAAACCTTAACAAGGATTTATCTGCTTTATTATTTTTTAAATCAGTATGAATAAACTTAAATAAGTTTTTATATATAGGATTACTTTGATTATTACTTATTTTTGCAGGCGCAATCGTCTGGTTGTTTATACCAGACTTAAAATTAAGGGTTAGAATATTATTATTTTTATTATTTTTATCTTTTTCCATTTGGATGTACTCTCTAACTATCTTAATTTTACAGGCTATTTGGTAAAAATTCTACGTTTATATGGAGTATTACACCCCTAATTATATAAAAACATAAAACAAGGTTTAATTTACTCTTTTTAAGAAAAAATTAACATGTCTTACTATAGGTTTCAGGATTAGCATTTAGTTTCTCGTAAAACAATAGCTCTTTTGCATTTATTACAGACAGAAGCTGCTCCCTTAAATCGAGGATTTATAAGCGGTGAAATATAGCCATTGCAATTCTCAACAGGGCATTGTAATTTCTGTGAAATGGAATTGAACACATCATTAAAGAGAAATTTTTGCATATCATTATTTAGATTTAATATTACTTTTTTCATATTAATTTTCTCTAGTCAGTCAAGAACTGATAAGAATCTTCACTCTTTAACTGACGGGTCATAAGTTTTGTGACTACTTCCTGAGGAGAGATGTCAGTATAAACAGCTTCATAAATAATCTCTGAAACAGGTGTTTCAATATTTAATTTTTTAGAGAGCTCGCATACGGCTTTTGTGGTTTTTACACCTTCTGCAACGGAGCCCAGTTCATTAAGAATATCATTCAACTTTTTGCCCTGTCCTAATTTATATCCAACCTGATAATTTCTACTTAACGGGCTGGAGCAAGTAGCAATTAAATCACCAATTCCTGATAATCCGTACAAAGTACTTGGATTTGCCCCTAATGCAACACTAATCCTGACCATCTCAGCAAGCCCTCTTGTTAATAACGCACCTCTGGCATTATTTCCAAGTTTCATTGCATCTACAAATCCTGATGCAATAGCAATAACGTTTTTAAGACTTCCTCCAAGTTCCACTCCAATTACGTCGGAATTTGTATAAAGTCTGAACTTGTTTGCTACATTTAGATGTTTCTGTGCAAAGTTAGCTGTTTCTTCGTCTTTGGAGGCTATGGAAGCAGCAGTCGGCAGGCCGTCCAGTACTTCTTTTGCAAGGGTTGGCCCTGATAGCACTGCAAATTTACAATCAGGCAATTCCTGCTCAATTACTTCGCTCATTGTATATAAGCCCGGGAGTTCGAGACCTTTAGAGGTATTTACCAGAATCTGATTATCTTTTAACCCTGCTTCTTTAAGACGTTTACATACAGGTCTTATACCTGAAGTAGCAACAACCATAAGAATAATATCAGCCCCATCAATAGCAGAAGTGAGATCAGAGGTTATTTCTACTTTATTATCAAGGCTTACAGCAAATGGTTTTGTGGTTGATTTTGTCTTTACCAGCTCTTCTGACAAGTCTTCTTCTCTTGACCAGAGGGTTATCTCATCAAAATTGTTATTTAATAACCAGGTTAAAGTCAATCCCCAGCTTCCTGCACCTAAAACAGTTAACTTCATTTATCTTATTCCCTTATTTTATTCTCATTACCTGCGATTAATCGTTTAATATTCTCTCTATGCAGGTATAATGCTATGTACAATCCACCTATCAGACAGTAAACAATATAACTGACAGGTTTATGAAAAACATACATCCATATCGGAGTGGCCAGTACAGCAACAATTGAGCCTACAGAAACATATTTTGTGATGTATGTTACAGCAACCCAGGTTAAAACAGTTATTAATCCTACAGGAGCGCTTAATCCAAATATGGTTCCAACTCCTGATGCCACTGACTTTCCACCTGTAAATCCCAGAAATATTGATCTGCTGTGTCCAACGATTACTGCTACAGCTACAAATATTGGTAAAATATTATATTCAGGAAAAATATCAAGTTGAAATTGAAGATTTTGCGCTGCTATAACAGGAAGGTATCCCTTTAATGCATCAATAAACATTACAAGAATAAAAGCCCATCTGCCTAGTACTCTTTTGACATTAGTTGCACCGATACTGCCACTCCCAACCTGTCTTATATCTATTCCTTTAACGAGTTTTACAAGTATATATCCTGTTGGGATTGATCCTATAAGGTAAGCTAGAATGACTATAGCCACAAGGAATGAATAATATTGATAATCCATAAGAGCCCTACTTCTCCTTACTAGTTTATATGTTCAGAACCTATTTGAAAATACAAAGATTAATACTTTGAGATTTCTTCACATGAACGAATTTAATGGGTATTAACATTTGATGGTTCGCAATGACATCCATTATTTATTTACTAGATAGGTTCTCCACATTCTTAAGTCCTCAATTAGTTTAATGTGTACCGATTTTATCACCTTATCTCTTAGTTTTTTCTGATCGTTCTCGTACTATTATTTTAATCGGAGTTCCAAAAAATCCAAATGCTTCTCTTAATTTATTTTCTAAATATCTTAGGTAGCTATCTGACATAAGCTTTGTATCGTTTACAAAAACTACAAATGTAGGCGCTTGTACTCCAACTTGTGTAGAATAAAATGCTTTTACTCTTTTGCCCTGCTTTGAAGTTGGAGGGTTTAGAGCAAATGCTTCCAGAATAACTTTATTGAGCAAGCTGGTAGTTATTTTTTTATGTGAATATTCATATGCTTCTAATACTGCAGGGAATATTTTAGTTATTCTCTGTTTAGTTAGAGCACTTATAAATATTATTGGCGCAAAGCTAAGGTGAGGAGCTTCACTTCTGATTGTTTTTGTGAATTCATTGATTGTAGTTGAATGTTTATCTTCGATTAAATCCCATTTATTAACTACAATGACAATGCCTCGTCCTGCATCGTTACTTATTTCGCCTATTTTTTTGTCTTGGTCGGTTATTCCCTCTGTAGCATCAATTATTAGGAGGGTTACATCGGACTCTCTTATGGCTTTTATTGATCTTGCTACTGAAAATTTCTCTATTCCATATTCAACTCTGGCTTTTCTTCTGATTCCAGCTGTAT
>DNSU01000083.1:0-3086 GCA_003499585.1 Cyanobacteria bacterium UBA9579
AGGAGCCTTTGAAATGCGGTGACAAAGTCACTTTTTTAGGTCATCAACTATTCCAGCGAGGACATAATTATGTGCATTAGCACTCAACAGCGACGGAATGAATATGTCTGCCTAAATAGCCTTTAATCACTTTAAGCTTCCTCGTAAGTGCTTAAATTATCGAGCATAGTCCAGATGCCACAAGGACATACTCCTGCACAAATCCCGCATCCGATACATTTTTCAGGATCGCTCTTGTATTCAAAAGATTTATCAGGAAATTCCACTCTTGTTATTGCCAGTTCAGGACATACATCCTGACAGAATTTACAATCCCGACAATATCCACAGCTCATACAACGATCTACTTCTGATTCAGCATCCATCTTTGTTACTCTTTGAGGATGAATAGGCTGATAAAATTCAGATTTCACTCTGTCTTTAGGTAAAACAGGAGCTTTTTCAAAATTATCCAAAGGAAGTCCGGATAACATTCTGTCAATATTTAAAGCCACTTTTCTGCCATCTGCAATTGCATCTGTGAATAAGCCTAATTTAGTAGCATCACCCGGGATAAAGACTTTCTCACTCTTTTCAGACTGCATGAATTCATTTATTTTGGTTCTGCCAGTTTCATCCATATATTCATTACTTAAAAATGATAAATCCGGCCTGTCACCAACTGAAATGATCACCGTATCAGCTTCTAAAAGCTTGCCATCTTTTAAATGCACTCCCTTTTCACTGACTTTTTCAGTAAAACAAGGCCAGAGGATTTTAGCACCGAGTTTTTCTACATGCTTTATCTCTTTGTCAAAAGCCGCAGGTTTTTGAATATCAATTGCAGTAACCTCTTTAGCGCCTAATTGATAAGCCCCGATTACCACATCCATTGCAGCGTTACCTGCACCGATTACCACAACTTTATTTCCAACTTTTGGCTTTTCACCCTTATTAATTGCTTTTAAGAAATCAAGCCCTTTAATGAGTCTTTCATGTCCTTCAAAAGGTATTACAACAGGTCTATGTGCTCCAACAGCTACAACAACTGCATCATATTTTCTTTCCAGCTCTCCAAATAAGGCCTGATCTATTTTGGAATTAGTTTTAACACTTATTCCAATATTTTTTATTCTTTGAAGTTCAACATCAAGAATTTCGCGGTTTAATCTTTCTTCCGGGATTACCTGCCTTAATTTACCGCCAATTACTTTATCTTCTTCAAATATTTCAACTTTATAGCCTAATCTTCTTAAATGCCAGGCTGCACCAAGACCTGCTGCACCTGAACCAATCACAGCAACTTTTTTATCCTGTTCTTTTTTAGGCGCATCAACTTTAATATCTTTACTTAACAAGCCTAATTCAGCTGTTTTTACAGGAATATCAACATATTTTCTATTACATTCATCTATACATAAATTAGGACAAACCTGTCCACATACTGAAGCAGGAAACGGACTGTAATCCAAAACTAATCTCAATGCTTCTGCGGTATTACCCTGCCTTAAAAGAGCAATTCTCTTTTGAGTGGGGATGCCTATCGGACAATTATATTCGCATGGTGCTGAATAATTTGAATTTCTCCATTCAGGATACCTGATTCTTAATTTGTCAGTTTCAACTAATTCAGCTACATAGTAGTCATCTTCGATAATATCACCAAAAATTCCGCCCTCTACCCATTTAGACTGTCTAAAATGCTTTGTAGGCATTAAAGTGCGAACATTACGTTCTTCTAAGGTTTTAGCAACAATCTTTTTCCATTGAGTGAATTCTAATAATTCAGGCAGGACTTCAGGCTTTTCAATTTTACCTAAAAATTCAGGCATACCTTTTGATAAAAACTCTATATCTCTTTCATCAAGATCCATCAGCCACACATCATCAGATAAATCTTTTACTTTACCTCTGACCAAAACAGTGCCGCCAACCATGCCAACGCAGCTTCTATGTCCCAGTACTGAATCTAAAGCCTCGCATCCATAGCCACACACAACAGCAACGCCACCACCCATAAATTCAAAACTAAATGAGCCGGCATTCTTTAAAACCCAGAATTCAGGGGCTGGAAATTTGGGGTCATGTTTCATCAAGGCGCCTGATCTTGTTCCAACTCTACCACCAACATATATTTTTCCATTAGCAGCACAATGAGCTGTGGTATCTCCACCATCACCTTTTAAAATAATTTCAGCACCAGCGTTCAACCAGCCAACATCAGCAGGGGCAGATCCTTCAATTATTATCTGAGTACCTTGCATACCCATTGATCCGACTCTTTGACCCGGATTTTTAACTTTAAATACTAAAGACTTGCCATCTTTTCTCCATAAAGGACCGCCAATATCGTGCTGGCCCGAACCGAGAACTTCAAATTCCGTGTAACCTTCTTCTAATTTTTTATATATTTCCTGAAGCACATGTTGAGTTGGCAATCTTTTACCATCAACTATTCCTTCAATTCTAATTTTTTTTATATTTTCAGCTTCTTGATTACTTATTTTTGTTGTTTCAGGCATTTAAACCTCCAGAAAACCAAATTTTATTTTCAATTTTTAGCATGCATACTGAATCTGTAATTTATCAGAAACATCTTGATCCACTGCTATTAGTGCATCTGACCTTCCTATTGGTAAAGAACTATTACCAATAGGTGCCATTAGTTTTTTAAGCTCTTGATCTACAGCAATAAAATAATTAACAATATTTTCTGCTACCAAATCTATATCCAAACGCTTTACCAACACTGGATTTTGTGTACAAATTCCGGCAGGACATAAGCCTGTGTTGCAGGCGTTACACTTACCAAGATCATTTCCGACACATCCTGCAATTTGCAGCATTAATTTTCCTGTAAAAATACCGTTAGCTCCAAGGCACATCATTTTGAAAGCATCTCCGGCAAGATTTCCAGTCTGACCAAGTCCACCTGCGGCCCAAAGCGGGATTTGACCCTGTTTACCCTGATGCACAGCTGCAAGGTAACAATCTCTAAGTTTAGATACTACAGGATGACCGGTATGATTTAAAGAAATTTCATGAGCTGCACCAGTTCCGCCTAATATACCATCAAGGAAAAATCCGCCTACAATGTTATATGGATC
>DNSU01000083.1:3166-5514 GCA_003499585.1 Cyanobacteria bacterium UBA9579
AATATGGATCTCTTAACAGATTATTATAAACTGATACGCTTGTTGAGCTTGCTGCGACTTTAATAGCTACAGGGACTTTAAATTTAAACGCAGCATTAAAAGACAGAAACATCTTTTGAACGCTCTCTTCAATGGAGTATAAGCCCTGATGGTTTGGCGGACTCAATAAATCAGCTTTTGGAACGCCTCTGATTTCCTGAATATGCTTTGCAACTTTCTTAGCTTGTAATAAACCGCCATCACCGGGTTTTGCGCCTTGGCCTATTTTTATCAGAACACCTGCTGGATCTTCTACCATCTCAGGCATTGCATTAATAATCCTGTTCCAGCCAAAATGCCCTGAAGCAATCTGTAAAATCATATATTTCAAGTATTCTGATTTTAAAAGCCTGTTTGGCAACCCACCTTCACCTGAACACATCCTGACAGGAATACCGACTTCTTCATTTAAATAGGCAGTAGCAATCGATAAAGCTTCCCACATTCTCCACGAAAGAGCTCCAATCGACATATCGCCTATAATAATAGGATAAATCCATCTATTAGGAGGGATTTGTTTTGATATAACAAGCTGACCATCCTGCACATCAAAAGGTAATTGTTCAGGAGGCAAAATCCTTCCAAAAGGTGCCAGCATATCAAAAGTATGCCTCTGAGCGTCTAAAGAAGGGTCTGTCATCTGGGAAATTCTGCCAACTTTTATTTTATCAAGCGTTCTACCCTCAACACTTATATTTGATCTGCCGCCTCTTTTAATTGAATCGCCATAAGTAGCTCTATATTTTATGGCATGCCTATCATCTGAATTCTTAACAGATTTTATTGCATCATTTGGACAAACTCTTGTACAAATACCACATCCTCTACAATAGTTGCTGGCATGAATTACCTGTTTTATAACAGGAACTGTTTGGAAAGTAACTTTAGCTTCAGGAGTCAGGCCTTCGCTAACTACTTTTTTTCTTTTTTCCACGCCTGCTTCTATTGCTTTAAATACACATGATGCAACGCATTTGCCGCAAAGTGTACATCTTTCAGAATTATATTCTATTCTCCATTGTTGGTCATCTACTGCGACCTGATTAACTTTTATTGTTGCCATCTGTCCACCCTCAGATCATTGTTAATTATAACCATTTCTCTTTCATGAGGATAAATATCGTCTTCCCAGTTCCTTTCAGGTAAAACTTCATTGATACCGGTAACCTCAGAAGTAATAATAACTGTATTATCAGTTCTGCCGACAACTACTGGACGTAGTTTTTTGGAATCGCAGCAGGTAAATAACGTACCGTCAGGAAGAACCCCGATAATAGTATTAGGACCATTGATTTCTAAATGTGCTAAAGATGCTTTAATTCTTAAAAGTATCTCTTTATCTTCTCTTTGTTCTATTTCATGAAATGAAAGAGGGGTAATAGTGTGCTTATAATATGGTAGTGGCCATTTTAAAATCTTATTTACGTAGTGCAATGTGTAAAGAAAACATTGTGAATCTGACTCAAATCCAATATAGCCCTTATTTAAGCTTTTCTGGAATAATTTATTTTTCTCATAAAAAGTATTTTCGCCGTTGGCTAATGCTGTATATCCCTGTAAAAAGAATGGATGAGCAGCATAACGGACTATATCATAGTTTGTATTTTGTCTGCACTGGGCAGTAATTATCCTTGCAGTAAAGTCGTCATTTTCCTGCCACAACCCAAAATAAGTCCCAATATCCTTGGGATCGCCTATCTCTTTAAGTGTTACAACATCAGGCCAGAAAGAATAAACATAACCATCATCTTCTTTTTCCAGCTCTTTTCTTAATTTTAGTCTTATATCAACTATAAGTTCTTCTTTTTCTTCAGGAGGGGCATATTTATAACTTGAAGGATAATTAAATACTTCAAAAACATAGTTAGGCATTGGACGTATATTCAGTTCCGGTGCAGGATGAATATCAGGATTCCACTGCATTACCCTGACAAATCCTGCTGAATGAAGAATATCCTCTGCTAATTTAACTCCTTTACTGGTACATGCCATTGAAAGGATTGGCAAACCTTTGTATTTCTCAAAGATACCGCCCAGGTCTTGCATAATCATTGCAAATCCTGAATTATCATGACCTTTTTGTTGTGATCTCATTAACTGCAATGCTTTAGAAGGATGTATATAATCCTTGGATTTGATTGCACCTATCCTGCACACCTTACCGTCTCCCAGCTTTTATAATACTAATTTCTGCCAACTAATTACGATCTCACTAAAAACCTGCCTGAATGCCATCATTAAATCTTTTACTAGAATGAGTTTACAAAACAGAAACTCATCGTTTCAGTTTTGACACTCCCGCTTCGCAT
>DNSU01000109.1:0-380 GCA_003499585.1 Cyanobacteria bacterium UBA9579
CATATCTCCTTTTATGATAGAGAATTATCGTGCCAAGAGGAAAAAAAGCAGAAAAAAAGACGGAAGCTTGATAAAACCAGCCACTATAAATAGAGAAATTGAAGTATTAAGGAAAATGTTTAATATAGCTATTGATAATGGCTGGGCTATTGAAAATCCCTGTTCTTCAAGGAAAATAAGACCTTTTAGAGAAGATAATAAAAAAGAAAGATATCTTGAGCCGGAAGAGGAAAACAGACTCCTTAATGCGTGTACAGGTGAATATGAATATATGCGACCAATTGTTGTATGCGCTCTTCATACTGGAATGAGGAGAGGCGAAATCCTAAATCTCAAGTGGGATTGTGTTGATTTAAAAAACAGATATATAACATTACTGG
>DNSU01000109.1:453-8463 GCA_003499585.1 Cyanobacteria bacterium UBA9579
CACTGGAAACTAAAAGTGGAAAGAAGAGAAAAATTCCTATAAGCCCAACTCTGGCTAGAGAATTACAACTGCTTAATAAGACTTTTGAATATGTTTTTGCTAATCCTGTTACAGGCAAGCCTTATGTTGATATCAAGTGCTTTGCAAGGTTGTGTAAAAAAATTGGTATTATTAATCTAGTATTTCATGATTTACGGCACACGGCTGCAACAAGGATGGTAGCATCAGGCATTGATTTAATAGTTGTTCAAGATATTCTTGGACATGCCAGTGTTAAAACAACTCAAAGATATGCACATCCAGTAACTGAACAAAAACAAAGGGCTATTGAGGCACTTGATAAGTACAACAATATAAAAAGTTTATCTTCTGTCAAAAAAGAGAGATAAGCCTACTGAATGTGACTGATTCTGCGGATAACAGATAGATTTCTCATAGCAGGACAGTGGACAAAAAGTGGACGAACTAAAAAAGAGAGACACAGTCATAATCGCTGTATCTCTCTTGAAAAATGGCTCCCCGGGTGGGACTCGAACCTACAACCCTTCGGTTAACAGCCGAATGCTCTGCCATTGAGCTACCGGGGATCAATAAAATTGCTTTTTTATTTGCAATTCGTATTATAGCAACTTGGAAAAATTATGTAAAGTAGCAAAAATAAATTTGATTTTATAAATTAGCTTTCTATAGATTAAAGACAACTTAAATGTCATTGTTTCTTATTGTTGTTTTAAAAGTAATGCCCACGAAGGGACTCGAACCCCTGACATCAGTCTTAGGAGGACTGCGTTCTATCCTGCTGAACTACGTGGGCAAATAGATTAGATACTATATTATTGAATTTTAGAATATATATTTATTTGTTTTTTCTTAATTAACTTAGCATTTAGTTGTACTTATCATATATAGATGAGATAAATTTTTCAAGTACGATAGTGAATTAAATTGCTAAAATTCCTGAATTAATTTTCAACTTTCGTTTACATGGCTCACAAATGGATCATTTATACAGAGGTGGTAACATTATTTAGATATAATATAAAATTATTGATATATTTAGATATTGGAGATAAGGAAATTGCCAGACAAGCAAAACTGTTGGGAGTTCATGAAATGCGGTAGAGAACCAGGTGGCAGTAATGTTGATGAGCTAGGGATTTGTCCTACTGCGATTGATCAGTCCTGTAACGGAATAAATTGTGGGAAAAATGCGGGTAGAATATGTTGGACTATTTCTGGAACTTTTTGTAGTGGCAAAATTCAAGGTTCATTTGCTAAAAAATGGTATGATTGCCTTAATTGTGAGTTTTTTAAGCAAACAAAACAAGAAGAAGGACTTAATCTAATAGTTTGGCCAAGAGAGCAAAATATCTCAGCTAAAACGGTACATTCTAATCATCAATTTTTTCTTCCAGAGAGCACTAAGAATATATTAATTAAAAATGTACAATTAATAAGCAACAATATATTAGATGAAAGAATACCGGACCCTTCTATTTTAAAAAATATAGAAAATACATTCCATGATGGTTTTGACAATATTGATTTAAATTCATGCATCACTTATCTAAAGATAAGTGATGCATCCATCTATTCACACATGGTAAATGTTGCAATATTCAGCACTTTTATAGGTAAAATACTAGATTTGAACAGTATTATAATAAAAGAACTTGCGCTTGGAGCTCTTTTACATGATATAGGCAAAATGAAAATTCCCAGATATATACTGGATAACACTGATAATCTCAGCCTAAATGAAATAGAGATAATGAAACAACACACTATATATGGCCACCAAATTATTGAAAAAATGAACTTATCCACTAAAATAGCAGAAGTAGCACTTAATCATCATGAACAGCAAGATGGAAAAGGGTACCCTAGAGGACTAGAAGGTGATGAAATCCCTTTATATGCACAAATTGTGGCAATTGCTAACACATATGATGCTTTAACATCGAAAAACACCCAAGACCAAAAGCCTGATTACCATGAAGCAGTAAACATAATGCTATTTGAAAAACAAAATGCTTTTAATTTTGGGATACTCTACAAATTTTTAAGTGTGGTATATAAACAAAATACGGATTCATTAAAAAATACTTTTAAATCAATTATTACTGCATAAGTACTGATATTTATTGACTTAAGCCTATGACTCCGCCTGTTTATGACAACTGCATATCATATGTTATAGAAATAAGCTTATTTATCCAAATTACAATTATATAAAACAAATAAAAAATTGATGTGATTTCATTATTTTGATATCATTTTTTCAATATTGAGATTGGGAAAACAATAAAAGGTAATAAAATGACTCAACTAATTTCTGCAAGAAACAATGAATTAACTCCAGAAATGGAAGTTATAGCCTTAAAAGAAGAAATTAAAACCGAAGAATTAATAAAAAAAGTTGCTGAAGGCAAAATAGTAATTCTAAAAAACGTTAATCATACTAATGTGATTCCTATAGGAGTAGGTGAAGGTTTATCTGTTAAAGTAAATGCAAATATAGGCACTTCAAATCAAAGAAGCACCATAGAAGAAGAATTATGCAAGTTAAAAATGTCAGAAAAAGCTGGTGCTGATACAATAATGGATTTATCTACCGGAAAATATATTGATGAAACCAGAAGAGAAATAATCTTACAATCCAGAATACCTGTTGGCACGGTCCCGATATATCAGGCTGGAGTAGAGGCAATTAATTATGAAGAATCTATACTTGAACTAACAAAAGACAAAATCTTTGAAGCAGTAGAAAAACATTGCAAAGATGGCGTTGATTTTATAACAGTTCACAGCGGAGTTACAAAGCAAGTAGTTAAAACTCTTCAAGAACAAGGAAGAGTAACAGGCATAGTAAGCCGCGGTGGGTCAATGCTTGCTAGCTGGATAGCAAAACACCAAAAAGAAAACCCGCTTTACGAATATTATGATGAATTACTGGAAATAGCTAAAGCTTACGATGTAACTTTATCTCTGGGCGATGGCCTAAGACCGGGGTGTGGAGCTGATGCAGGTGACAGAGCACAGGTAACAGAAACAATAGTTCTAGGAGAACTTGTTAATAGAGCAAGAAAAGCCGGTGTCCAATCAATGGTAGAAGGTCCCGGGCATGTTCCACTAAATTTAATCCCTGGAATGATCGAAACTATTAAAACACTTACACAAGGCGCTCCATTATACATACTTGGTCCATTAGTAACAGATATTGCACCGGGTTATGATCATATCACCTCTGCAATTGGTGGAACTCTTGCAGCATTTCATGGTGCAGACTTCCTTTGCTATGTTACTCCAAGTGAGCACATAGGCTTACCAAACGTTGAACAGGTAAAACAGGGGATTATTGCCTCAAAAATCGCAGCCCATGCAGCTGATGTAGCAAGAGGCAGACAAAGCGCTATTAAGCGTGATTTAGAAATGTCCATAGCAAGAAAAAATCTTGATTGGACAAAACAGGCACAATACGCCCTAGATAAAGACGTATTTGAAAAAATAGAAGACGGATCCCCATGCACAATGTGCGGAGAATATTGTAGTATGAAATTAGTTAAGCAATATATGCAATAATTCACTAAAGAATATTACGAACAATTTTATTTTTTGTAGTTAATTTGTTATGTTCATGTTAATTATTAAATAATCAAATAGGTTTATAAAATAGGAAAAGGAATAAAAATGGCTGCACAGTTTGAATTAGGTTCTAAACATCTTGAAAATAAAAAACAAGCAAACGCTGCTATTACAGAAATTCAAGCAGACAATACAAAAGCTGTAGTAAAAGAATTAATTAATAAAGGATATGGAGCTGTTCCATCAGCAAAAGCAGCTTATGATGATTATCTTGGTTTAACAATTGTTACCGAAGAAATCGCTAAAACTGCACCTGAAGCAGCTTCAGTTTTAGTAGATCAGATTTTAGCGCAGGAATTAGCTGCAAAATACGGTAACGGTGAATTAAATTCCTCTGAAATTTACGCTATTTTATGCTCAGAGCCAGGAAATGCAGATCCTAAAGGATTAGCAACAAAAGCTACAAACAATGGTGGAAATTGGCACATCGAAGGCAAAAAATTACTCAGAAAAGAACACTTAACTGCTGATAAATACCTGATTTTTGCTCAGGATGAGAATCAAACAAGAATATTTAGTGTTCCTGAAGAAAAAATAAACGTTAACAGTGTTACAAAAAACGTAGCGGGCTCAAATGTTGAAATAAATCAAGTTGAACTTAATTTAGACGTTCCAGAAAGTGCTTGCATAGCAGTAGTTAATGATCAATTAGAACTATACTTAACAGTAGCAAGAACTTTAATAGCTGCAGTTTCAATTGGAATTGGACATAGTGCGGTTGTTGCAGGAGTAAATACAGCTAAGGAAGTAAGAGATTCAAATAAACAAGCTCTCTCAGGATCACAAAATGTTCAATTCGCATTATCTGATATGTTCGCAGAGCTTGAAGCAGCAAGAATGCTCACATACTATAGTGCTGATGCTGTTGATAACAATAAACCAAGCATCAAATTTGCTACAATGGCAAAAGTCCAGGCAACTGATGCTGCAAGCCAGAATTCAATTCAGGCATTACAATTACTAGGTAACCTCGGTTACTTGGCAAATAGTGATTTTGCTGATTTAATCAGACTTGCTGTTGAAGGTCAAGTAAAAGGCGGAACCAACAGAACACAAAGAAGCCAGATATATCAACATATGTTAGCTAACAAAAAGTAAGCAATATAATTGCCTAACTTAAGTTAACATTTGAAGTATTGAAGAATACAGACCCAATTTAAAATTATCAATTCTCGATGTAGTACGACTAAAAAGTAAAATAATGAATGAAATCAATAAAATACTAACTAAAGTAACTGAAAGTGATTATAGATTAACAGTAAACGACGCAGCACTATTATTTAACTCAAATAATGAGATAGAAATAAAATCTATAAAAGATGCTGCTGATATAATTAGACGTAATATAGCTGGCGATACCGTCAGCTATATTGTCAATTTAAATGTCAATTTTACCAATATCTGTGAAGCCGTATGCCTATTTTGCGGTTTTAGGCGCTCAGAATCTGATCCTGAAAGTTATATTATCAATCTGGATGAATTCGAAGAACGCCTTTATAATGCAGTAGAAAATGAGGCCACAGAAGTCTGCTTTCAAGGCGGGCTGCATTCAAAACTGCAAATACATGGTTTAAAATCAAAAAATATATTAGATATGTATGCTGAATTACTAACATGGGTAAAAAATAGGCACCCTAAAATTCACATTCATGCCTATTCACCTGAAGAAATAGGCTTTCTGTCAATATTATCAGGTAAATCACCGGATTATATTCTTGAATACCTTAAAGATTCAGGGCTTGATTCCATGCCGGGAACCGCAGCAGAGATACTGGTTGATGAAGTCCGCTCAAAAATCTGCTCCAAAAAACTAAACACTAAAAAATGGATAGAAATCATTGAATTAGCTCATAAACTCAATATCCCATCAACATCTACAATAATGTACGGGCATATTGAAACAAATTATCATAGAGCAAAACATCTTGAAGTCTTAAGAAACATACAGGATAAGACAGGCGGATTCACCGAGTTTATTCCACTGCCATTTATTGCTAATAAAACGTTGTTGAGAGATAAAATCACCCCTTTAACCTCTACAGACAGACTCAAAATGCTTGCTATATCAAGACTATTCTTCAAGGAATCAATCCCAAATATTCAGGCAAGCTGGGTAAAACAGGGACTAGAAGAAACTGCCGAATCATTGAACTGGGGTGTAAATGATGTTGGCGGAACATTAGGAGATGAAAAAATAACTCTAGCCGCAGGCGGAACTTTTGGCAGAGGCGTTTCGAAAGAAGAATTAATTGATCTAATAAAGTCAAATAATAAAAAACCCGCTCTAAGAGATACATTATATAATTACGTACAAGAACAGGTAATTGCACGATAATAACTACTAAAATGTTTTTATTAAAGATGACTTGATTTGCTAGATTCTTAGTTCCCTGTATAATATAGATGTAAGATTAATAGGTGCTTATCGTGTCTGATAAAAATCCACAAATATACTTAAGTAAAGCTGAAGAATTTAAAAATAATAAAGAATATAAAACGGCTATTGAATATTACTCAGAAATTCTGACATTAATGTCTGAAGATTTTGAAGTAATGGAAAAAATAGCTGATTGTTATTTTTGTATAAATGATTTTGAAAAAAGTATGGAATACTATGTAAAATCACTACAAATAAATACTAATTATATCAACTCACTCGTTGGGCTATCAAAAGTATACGAAGTTATTAATCAGTTACCAGAAGCAATAGAATATCTGGAAAGAGCTGCCCAGCAGGTGCAGAACACTCCTGAAATTCTAATACAGCTTGGACAAATGTATATTGAGAATCAGCATTACGATAAATCAATAAATTTAATTAACGAGCTGTTAGAAAAATATCCTCAACTCGATGATTGCTATTATTTACTGGCATTAAACCATGAAAAAACAGGAAATATCCCTCAAGCTATAGAAAATTACAGAAAAGCAATTGAGATCAATTCAAGAAGTCATAAATCATATCTGGCTTTAGGAATACTATATTACAATCAAAAACAGTTAGATGAAGCCAATAAAGAGTTGCAAAATGCACTAAGTATTGATTTTAATAATACCAAAATACACTTTTATCTTGGCTTAATATATAACGCACAGGAAAATTTTGAAAAAGCAATTGCTGAATTCAAGTACGTAGTCACATTCGAGCCTAAAAATATAGAAGCATACAATAATTTAGGTCTGGCATATGGCTTCTTGGGATGGTTAGAAGAAGCTATACAGGAATTTAAAACAGCCATTGCCTTAAATCCTGATAACCCGGAAGTGAGATATGCCCTTGGATACATATATTTCATGAAAAAAAATTATCAATATGCACAGATTGAGTTACAAACAGCCATTAGACTAAAACCCGATCATGAGTTGTCATATTTAATTTTAGGCCAGGTATATGCTCATTTAGACAGGTTTAAAGAAGCAATAGATGAATATAATGAAGCACTTAAATTAAATCCTAATAATCCAACTACATATTACAATCTTGCATTTGCACTTAATACTCTTGGAATGAGTGAAAAAGCAACAGAATGCTATAAAAAAGTCATAGAATTAAATCCTGCTTATCTCTCTGCATATCTAGATCTTGGCAATATATTACTAAGCAATGGACAACAGGATTTTGCTAAGGAATGCTTTGAAGCTGCAATAAACCGAAGCAGTAACTTTGGTGAAGCTTATTATTCCCTTGGATTGTGTTACATAAGAAGCGAAGAGTACCAAAAAGCTTTATATTGCTTTGATCATGCCATAGCTATCAATCCTAATCTTTCAGATGCATATTACCAGAAGGGTTTGATATATAAAAAAGATGGAAATATGGAGCTTGCTATAGAAAATATTGAGCAAGCAATAAAACTTGATACTGAAAATGCTGCATCTTATAATGATCTCGGTTTAGCATACCAAATTCTGGGCAATCAGGAAAAAGCTATTAGTGCATTTAAAAAAGCATCTTTTCTTGACCCTGACAATTCATTATATAGGCATAATCTAGGAATAGCTTTATTTGAAGGAAAAAGATACAAGGAATCAATTGTAGAGTTGAGAAGAGCCATCAGATTAAGCCCATATAATGCTGATATTTACTTTAACCTTGCAAACATATATGAAAAGATTGGCGATTATGCTGATGCTGTTGACAGTTATGAAAATTTTGTTAAACATAACCCTGAATACGATAAAAAAAATGAACTTAACAGCAAAATTGAATTATTAAAAGAACAGGCAAAAAATCAAAGAACAAATACCCCTAAACAAGCAACTGATGTTAATAGTGATAAATCCATATTTGAATCGATTAAAAGTTTATTTAGTCACTAAAAATAGATATCCTTGATTATATAAATCAAAAAAAATAGCCTCCCG
>DNSU01000109.1:8550-12035 GCA_003499585.1 Cyanobacteria bacterium UBA9579
GGCTATTTTTATAAATCAGTTTATTTGTAGTTTTTAATTAAATGACGACTGATTACTAATCTTTGAACTTCGTTAGTTCCCTCATAGATTTGAGTAATTTTAGCGTCTCTCATCATTCTTTCTACCGGGAATTCTTTTGTGAATCCGTATCCACCAAGCACCTGAACTGCATCTGTTGTAACTCTCATAGCTACATCACCACCGAAACACTTGGATAGTGAAGAATACATTGATTTATCACGATGATTATTGAATACTGATTCTATTGCCTTATATACAAGAAGTCTTCCAGCTTCAGTTCTTATTGCCATATTGACAAGCATATTCTGAATAGCTTCAAAGTTGCCTATAGCTTGGTTAAACTGTTCTCTTTCCTGAGCATATTTAAATGCACAGTCAAGAGCACCTTGAGCAACACCAATACCCTGTGCACCTACACCAGGTCTTGAGTGATCTAATGTGCTCATAGCCAATTTCCAACCTGAGCCTTCTGAACCTAATAAATTTTCAGCAGGTACTTCCATATCTTCAAAGATTAATTCAGCAGTTTCTGAACCTCTGATACCAAGTTTATGCTCTGTTTTTCCAACTTTAAAACCAGGATGATCTTTTTCTACCACAAAGCAGCTAAGACCTCTGATTCCGGCACTTGAATCTGTTTTAGCAAATACTGTAATAATATCAGCTACATTACCGTGGCTGATAAATAATTTTGAACCATTAATGATGTATTTGTCACCTTGTTTAACAGCTTTTGTTCTAATACCCATAAAGTCGCTACCGGCACCAGCTTCAGTTAAGCCAAAAGCTGCTAATTTTTCACCATTTGCAATTGGAGTAATAAATCTTTGTTTCTGTTCTTCATTACCACCAAGCATAATTGGCTCACTACCCAAAGTATTAACCATGCCAACGAGTGCACAGGATAAGTCAACTCTTGCTAATTCTTCTGTAATAATACAGGTTGAAACAGGATCAGCTCCGCCACCGCCATATGCTTCCGGATATGGCATGCCAATAAGGCCAGACTCAGCCATTGCTTTAAAGACATCCCAAGGAAACTTAGCTTCTTCATCAATTTGAGCTGACCTTGGTGCAATTACTGCTTCTGCAAATTCACGTGTATATTGTTTAATATCTCTTTGCTCTTCAGTTAACTGGAATGTGCTTTGCGTTAATTCCTGCAATAAAGCTTCGTTTGACATTATTTTTTCCTCATATCTTCGTTGGCTATAGTTATTATTAAATTCCAAACACAATAAAAAATAAATGGGTTGATTTTATGGGCAAAATTTATTTTGTTGTGTCATTTAGTATGTAAGTTCCTATATCTACACTATAATAAAATTGGTTAATTTGTCACGTACTTTATACTTTAGCCAAAACTAACTTAAAAGTAAATTATTTGTTAACTAACTTGAAACATCAGGCCGATAAAAAATGCATTATTGCTAGTTAAAAAGAAATTTCATACATTCAGGCATGTTAAATTTTGTAGTATCATCATATATAATAACCATAATAGTTCACCAATAAATATTTTATTATCAAATTAATTTCTAAACCAGTGAAGGAAATATTATGAATAAATTATTAATTTTACTAATAACAGCTACATTTGGAATATATTTTTCAGGTCCAATATATTCACAAACACTGACTCCTGCTACGCATGTAGAACAAAATCAGGAAGTTAAGCAGATTAATAATTTAATTGAAGAATTCTCAAAATATTCAAATGAGCATAACATTGATGAAATAAAAGGATTTTATGCCCCTAACTACATTAGCGGTGATGGAATAAAAAAAGATGAATTAACAAAAATTATAAAACAAAGCTGGGATAATTATCCTGATATTCATTATACTTATGAGATTAAAGATATTAGAGTCAATAATAATCTTGCTACAGTTGAAAGTTACGATAAAGCCATTTCTAATACAGCAAAAAGATCAGAAATTACAAATGATACGGGTATATTAGAAAGCACATCACATAATATAATTTATCTGCAAAAAATGGGCAAAGGCTGGAAAATAGTTTCAGATAAAATTTATTATGAAAACACTGCCATCAAATATGGTTGTGCTAAAGGATTAAATATTAAATTCAGCGCACCTGAGCAAATATACTCGGGGGAAGATTATACTGCATCACTTTACACAGATATTCCGTCAAAAACAATTGTATTTGGCTCTATCACAAGAGAACCAATTATATATCCAGAAAGTAAAGCTGAAGAGATATTCAGACAGGTACCTCCAGAATCAGGGATACTGGAAAGAGTTATGAAATCAAATAAAACCAATAATAACGAATTAGCAGTAGCATCCGTGGGATTTACCGAAGTTGCAGGAACATATGGAAATCCTGATTTAAAATTGTCAGGAATTGCTATTTTATTGCAACGAGTGAATGTAATCCCAAAAAACAACTATGTATATGTAGAAAACCCTAAACCTGAAGATGATATGGAAGATGATACAGGTATATTACCTGTTGAAAGTCCTATAGAGGATAGTATCGAAGATTAATGAGTAACAGATTATATATTTTTCCAATAGCAATAGTGGTCGTTATTTTTGACCAGCTCACAAAATTTTTAGTATCTCAGGAGCTACTTGTAGGCGAAAGAATTAATTTAATAAACAACATTATAAGCCTGACAAAAGCTTATAACACAGGTGCTGCATTCAGTATCCTGGAAGGTAAAACTATAATTCTGGCGCTTTTTTCATTGTTAGTAGCTATAGCCATTATTCTTTATTTTGCTCTAAAACCTATCCAACTCCCTAGTGCACTTATTGTGGCATGGGGGTTAATTCTTGGCGGAACAATCGGTAATATGCTGGACAGGTTAATGCTTGGATATGTTATAGATTTTATAAAACTGGATTTCATTAATTTTCCTATCTTTAATATTGCTGATATTTCGATAAATATTGGAGCATTATTGATTATAAGCTGTTCAATAGCACAAACTATTCAGGAACATAGACAAAAGAAGACTGATTAATCGAGTATGAAAAATTTATTATTTGCAATAATGGATTTTTCTACTGTAATTAAGAACAAAATAAAAAATCCGCATATTGCGGACTTTCACCCAGAGTATATCTCCTCCCCCTAAATGATTAAGCTATAACTCTCTTTTGATCAACATATATATAATCTTTAATAATTCTTGAAATACCTGTTTTGTAAGGATTTGTATTCTGAAAAATCTCTTGTATCCTTACTACATTAACCTTAATAGGTTTTGTTACCATTAAATTATTCATTTATAGCTCCCCGTAACTCCCCAAAAACTATATCATTGATTGACGATATTCTTATTTTTACTCATTTTTTAAATTCCTACATCAATCAGAGGATTTATTATTCTATAATTCATAATTCCAAGTGGTCTACACCACCACAATCCAAAACCCTAAAATCCATAAAGCAAGTATATTAGAGAATTTAAAATCACATAAAATGTCCC
>DNSU01000109.1:12116-12669 GCA_003499585.1 Cyanobacteria bacterium UBA9579
CCATAACAATTATGGTGGGATACAAGGTTTTATATATCAGATTATTTATTTTTTAAAGCTTCTTTTAAAGCCATTTCAAGAGTATCTATCTTTGCTTGCAATGATTTAACTTTATCCGAGCTCTCTTCTACAACAACACTAGCTTTTTCAATGTTTCTAGTTTGTTTCTTCAATTTATCTTTTAATGCCAAAACTTTATAATAAGTAATCAAGAACCCTGCCAGAGCTCCTTCTAAGCCAAGTATAATATAAAGTAATCCTGAATCCCATCTAAATTCCTGCCAAATAGGAGGATAAGTAAGGCTAAGCAACTGACCTTTATTGATGAAAGCAAAATAAGCAATATCTAACAAAAGCAATATACCAATTATAATTAATAACTTTCTCATAATTTACTCCTTTTTCTTTAAAACTCGCATTAATTTCTTTATATCATCATCAGGCTCAATTTCAATAGTCATTCTTTCCTTATTGGTAGGATTAATCAAAGATAATTTATAAGCTTGTAGTGCCTGCCCATTAAGCTTTATTTTAATATTATCACCGCCATAAA
>DNSU01000109.1:12738-19687 GCA_003499585.1 Cyanobacteria bacterium UBA9579
TCCGCCATAAAGCGGATCACCTGCAACAGGATGATGAATATGGGAAAAATGCACTCTTATTTGGTGCGTTCTCCCTGTTTCAAGAGTTGCTTCAATTAAAGTAAATTGCTCAAACCTATCTAAAACTTTCCAATGTGTAACAGCATTCTTACCACCTTCTACAACCCCCATTTTATAGCGTTGTGTGGGATGCCGATCTATCGGAGCGTCAATAGTTCCTGAATCTGCTTTTATAACACTCAGCACTACTGCAAGATACTGTCTTTTTGCAGTTTTATTCTTAATTTGCTCTGATAAAAACTGATGAGCATAATCATTCTTTGCAACCATTAAAAGCCCTGATGTGTCCCTATCAAGCCTATGCACGATACCTGGCCTCATAACACCATTAATACCGGACAAATTGCCGTCACAATGATATAACAAAGCATTTACAAGCGTATGTTCTCTTTCAATTGCTGTAGGATGAGTAAGCATGCCGGTGGGCTTGTTAACTATAATTATATTTTCATCTTCATACCGAATATCAAGAGGAATATTTTCAGGTTTTAATTCAAGAGGCTTAGCCTCAGGAATCCTGACAACTACCTCATCAGCATATTTTAGTTTATATGAACTTTTGGAATTTTCATTATTAACAAGCACACAACCAGATTCTTTAATTAACTGTTGAATTCTGGTTCTAGACAAACCAGGAATAAGCTCAGCCAAAAACACATCAAGCCTTGTGCCTGCATCATCTATATCTATATCAAAACTAATAATATTTTCCTGATTATTCATACCTGACAAATTCTAAAATATATCTACTATTAAAATTTTAATACAAAATCAATCCTAACTATATGTTTAAAATAACTAACCATTACGTGTCATCAAGAAAATAAAAAATTTTTCTAAAATTTAGGCAATTTTTCAAAATGATTTGTTTTTATAATAATAGGGGTAATATTGGAGGAGACAAAAAAGGGTAATAAGATAAGAGTGTCAGTTTTTATGCGAAATATAGTAGGGTAATTAGTATTTGTGGGTTTTCCAACTTTTAATTAATAGTAGCTTAGTGTAGTTTTGTGGGTTCTTTTATTCTTAATCGTAGCATCTATAACTTGTGGGTATTTGAGGCAGGCTTAATTAGTATTTGTGGGCATTTTAATATTATAGAAATATGGAAGATTTGAGGAAATATTATCCTCATAAAAAGGAAAGTGGAGGAATAGTTATGGCAATACATGGATATGATCCTGTATCTCAGTGGGTAATGCCAAAACCAATAACTAAAGACAACAGTCAAGGAGTACCACCAGAAAAAAGGGCGGACCAGCCTAACAGCATATATGACATTATTAATGGAGGTAGGGTCAATTCTGATGAAAAATCAATTTGGTCTATACTCCAGGATAACAAGAAAAACACTGATAATGTAGTCATTCCAAGAAGATTGGAATCATCAGGAGCAGCAAATGCTGCTCAAAATCCAGCTGACTCAGAATCGGGAGAATACAAAGTAAAGCAAGGTGACAATCTGTGGACTATTGCCAAAAAAGCACTCGCACAGAGTGATCAACCAGCAGATGATAAAGCGATTCTTAATTTAGTAAGTGAAATCGCAAGAATAAATAACATTGAAAATCCTGACCTAATTTATCCTGATCAGAAATTAAAGATTCCGAATTTAAAAGAAAAGGATAATGCCCAACCGGAAGATAGTAGCCAGCAGAAGGATAATAACCAACAAATAGACAAGGGACAGGAAATAAGTACAATAATTTAACCCCCATTATAAAACCCCCTTAATTAAGGGGGTTTTACTTTTGCTAAATATTATCCTTGAGGATTATTCTTCTTCCTCGTCTTCCTCTTCAAATTCAAGTTCGCCTTCTGTTTCGAGGTAAGATACTACCTTATTGAATTCTTCATCATTTTCGATAGTTTCAAAGGTATAAGCATCGTCCTCTTTATGAAGTTTCATTATAATGACTTCTTCTTCCTCTTCTCCGCCTTCTTCCTCTTTACCATCAAGATAAATTAATAATCCATAATCCTGATCATCGAGATGAAGCACATCTATTAACTCAAAGTTATGAATTTCACCGTTTTCATCCTGAGTTTTAATGATTCTTGGTTCCATTGATTCTACATTTTCCATTTTTAACTCCTTCTATTTAAATACTGTTGCAAGACTATTGCTGCTGCTTCCATATCTATTAATGCCTTATTTTTTGAAGGTTTTTTATTTTGTTCTATTAATATCCTCTCAGCTTCATAGCTAGACAATCTTTCATCCTCAAAAACTACTTCAGTCTGAATATTGTCTTCTAATAGCTTTGCAAATGCCATAGCATCCTGCGCCTGAGGTCCAATGCTGCCATCCATATTTTTAGGCAACCCAACAATTATAACCGAAACATTGTATTCTTTACATACATCTTTAATTTCTTCAATAGACTTATTTTCAGGATACCTTGGTATAGTTTTTACAGGACGAGCAAGAATAAAGAGAGGATCACTAACAGCAATTCCTATTCTTTTTGTGCCAACATCTAAACCTATATATCTGTTATTTGTCATATTTAATTATATTGCCAGGTATTATACAGAATATCTATAATATCATTTAAATCATGTTTAGGTGTATCTGTTTTTAAAATATTGTTAAATTCCCTAACTTTCTTAATTCCGCTGGAAATTAACTTTGCAGACTTATTCTGCTGTTCTAAATTATGTTGATATCTCAAAAATCCTTCAATTATTGTCTTCCTGAACATCTGTCTAATAAATGGAGATTTCTCAAGAGGCATATTATATTCAGAAGATAACCCAGCTGCAACTGAACTTGCTATTTCTTTAAAATGCTCTAATCCTTGACAGTCCAAAAGATATGCAGCATTTAACAACCTGCTTTTATAAATTTGACGCCAATTTTCATCAAATACACGAACGATCATCTCTGTAACTTTATTTTCAAGTAGTTCTATATAATCATTCGAGTTTTTTCTATAATGCTGCTTGTTATCAAGTGTGTCTAGAATAATTTTATCCAGAATCTCTTTAACAGCCGGATGATCAGTATCATCTAAAAACCAGTGTTTGAAATCAGGATGTTTATATAAAACCTCGCCCTGCATAAAGTTTTCAGGAGAAGCCCATTTAATAGCTTCTTTTTCTACCGACTGATCCAACTCAGGAATATCCCAAAGCAATGATTTCCATGCGATATATTCATATGGAATTGGATTACCCGCATTCTCATTAATCTTTTCAGCTTTTTCAAGTAGATATTTACAATATTCAGGGGATACAGAAACCCTTGTAGACTCTTCGTGAAACCTCAATACAATTCTACCAAAATCATCTTCGCTAATGCCATTAAAGCCAAAACACCCTACAATCCCATCTAGATCACTAATAACGACACTGAACATCAGGACATCTCTATTTTCCTTAATTCGGCTAAAGATTATGCCCTGACTGCCAGCACCATCAATGACACTCGAATAGCATTCATGAACTTTAGTTAACTGACAGATAGGAAATCCTCTTTTATCACCAAAAAAGTTTGTAGTATCAATGCCGGCAATTTTTAGCATATTAAGGCTTTTTTTAGCCATTTTCCTTGCAATTTCATTCCTGCCCGATTCCACCAGTTTAGTTAAAACAGGCACAGACAACTCAGACCTGGTTTCACCAAGAGCTACTATTATAGCTTCTTCAAGTTTCTCTGATGGTTGAGTATCAAGTGCAGTAATCAAAATATTAGCTAAAAACTCTCCGGGATAATCTTCTTTTAGCGACTCAACAAGAGTAATTTGCTCTTGTTCCGGTAATGCAAAGAGAAAATCAAGAAAATCAATCTGTGCTTCAGGGTTAACTACAGCCATTTCGAGGATTTTCTTTGTCTCTTTGTCAATTACTTCTTTGGGATTATCCAGATAGCTTAAAAATTCTCCGGGATCAGAATCATCCCCAAGATTTCTTAGCACAATACCGGCTAAATCTTTCACTGTATCACTCATTTTGGTATCTTTAATAAAAGACCAAAGAGGCTTCTTCAGCTGAGCAAGTGTTCCCAGTTCAGTTAAAAGATTTACCAGAATCTGACCTTTATCATAATTAACTCTGACAAATTCCTTTAATAAAACTTCAAGAACCTGCTCTGTATTTTTTATGGACTTCATACTAGCGAGACATTTATCCTGCAGATCTTTTGGCAATTCATCATGTGCATATAATTGCTGAAGCAGCATCATTACCTCAGCCCTAATCTGCATTTTAGATAAATCTCTTAATTCCATTATTTAATAGTGCTCCTAATATATAAATCGTCAACTTAAATTAGGTTATTTATCACCTAATTATTTTTTAAATCCTCTCCAAAAAGCATCAATAACTCTTTGCGCTTCAGAGGATGGGACTCTATCTTCCAAAATAAGATATTGAAGACAAATCATGGTACATTCTGAACATATATTAACGCCGGGGCCCTGTACCATTTTTAAGACCATATGATTAGGTCTTCCACAAAAAGAACAGTATACGACAGGAGCTTCAGTCTTATCTTGTTTATCAGCAGCCTTTTCTTTATCTCTGGCGCCCGATAATGACACTACTTTGTTTTCTTTTTCACTCATTTATCTCACTCATTTATCTGTTTTAAAACAAATACTATTTCTATTAGTATAAATTACCCTTTTAAATAGGTAAAGGAAATAAGATTACAACATCTTATCTCAAAAATTTATAAAAATACTGCTAAACATAGGACTCAGGATAAAATCCAATACCTGAAAAATAAATCTTTCAACGACTCGAGCAGCAGCCCAGATATATCTAAATGCGCCTGTAAATAACAACAAAAGTAAAATAAACATGCCAAAAGGCGCTAACTTACGATAATAGGCTTCTGCAATATTTTCAGGCAAAAACCACTTTACAAAATTCGAACCGTCTAACGGTGGTATTGGCAGCATATTAAATAGTCCAAGGATAATATTAATTTGAATTATTATATTCAAAAACCATGCTAATATACCTATGATTCCGGTTTCTGGTTCAAAAGCAGTTAGATTAATATCAAAATACTGAGACATTACATAAAGTATAATGCTAAATAAAATTGCCATAACAAAGTTACTGGCAGGTCCGGCAAGTGCAACCAACATCTGCTTTGTTCTTCCGGGAATATTCTCAGGATTAATCTCTATAGGCTTTGCCCAACCAATTCCTACTATAAAAAGCATTAATGTACCAACAGGATCTAAATGAGCAAGAGGATTAAAGGTAAGTCTTCCCTGCTGTTTTGGTGTAGGATCACCAAATAAATATGCAGTCATGCCATGAGACCACTCATGCACAGTAATACTAATCAAAAGAGGTAATATCAGCACAAATAAAGCAATAAAAAAAGCTGGTGGATTATTTAGTAATAACTGAAATAAGTAATATAAAAGCATTTTAAACTCTCTTTTTTACAATCCTAAAATTAATCAAGTTAACTATGGTTTTTAATAATTGCCTGAATTATATTTTTACTAACTCAAATTGCTAAGTACTTCATACTGTCATAAGTCCAAACATACGCACATGTCATTCTAAACGAAGTGAAGAATCTCAATTTCGTAGCATTGTCATCCTGAAGCATGACACCAGTGAAATATTTAGCAATTATATTTTATTCAACTAAGATAACATAAATATGACATTTTAAAATCACGACTTGTACATTAGAAATCTACAATAAAATTGCCAAGTAAAAAATTATAGGTATAAAATATAATAAAAGAAGGAGAGGCAAAAAGTGAGTAGATACAAAAATTTAATAGTTATAACACTAATTTTAGTGATTCCGGTATTATTATATTATGCTTTTAAATCAGGTTCAGTAGAAAATCCTATCAATATAGCACAGGCTTTTGCCACAAAAAAACCTGTAGTACTGGATTTCAATTCTGAATTATGTCTTGAATGCAAAGAACTGGATAAAGTATTAAAACCTGCTATGGAAAAATATGACACCAAAATTGTATTTCAAAAAATACCCATAAATTCAAACAATCCTGAATACGAAAAATTAATAGAAAAACATGGCGTAAATGTTGTACCAACATTAGTTTTTATAAATAAAAACGGTGAAACAATACAAATTATTGAAGGCAGCCTGTCAAAAGAAGAATTAGAAGGATATTTAAATAAATTAATCGATGGATAATATAATCACACAATTATTAGCAGACAATGCACATACTAAACTTGATATGTGGCTTTTTGGAGCAGTATTTCTGGGAGGTATAATAACCTCACTATCTCCATGTACACTAGGTTTACTGCCAATTATTATAGGGTATGTAGGCGGATGTTCTGAAAATAGCAATAAAAAAACTGCAATCCAGATTACATTCTTTGTAATTGGACTTTCACTGGTTTTAACAGCTTTAGGAATTACAGCAGCTATAGCCGGAAAAGCTTTTGGGTTCCATGCCAATCCTATATGGGCAATAGTAATGGCCTCACTAATTTTGATAATGGGATTAAGCCTACTTGAAATAATAGAAATCCCCATGCCCAGCATAATAAAGCAAATGCCACAAAATAAAGGGAACAGTTTAGTTCTCTACCCGTTGTTAATAGGAGCAGCATTCGCATTTGCATCATCTCCATGTTCAACTCCGGTATTGGCAGGAATAATGGCTTATACCTCGCTGAAAGCAAATATTATTTTTGGCGGACTATTACTATTCTTCTTTTCTCTAGGGCAAGGCGTTGTCCTTGTTATTGCAGGATTATCCACATCATTATTTAAAAGAATCTCATATTTTAAATCAATTTCAGGCTATTTCGTAAAATTCAGCGGAATTATTCTAATAATAGCAGCATCTTACATATACCTAAAATCTTTCCAGATACTCTAATTATCAACTATTTTAAAAATCTTCATTTTATACAGCAAAACAGC
>DNSU01000109.1:19777-21124 GCA_003499585.1 Cyanobacteria bacterium UBA9579
GGCTGTTTGAAGTTTAATATTAAGTTTTTATATTATATTATTGCCAGCAGTGGCGTCTATTTCTCGATGTTTTACCTCTTTTTTGCTCTTTCTGACAAAAACGACTTAAAGCTTCATAAGCATCATTTAGTACTGTTTTAGCTGGACCACCATCCATTTCAGTCATAATTTCTTCATACTGAACCTCTTGTGCCCAAACACTGTGTTTGTTTTTACCCACGTATTACTCTCCTATCAAACTTAAAAATATAGCTTACTATGATATAGTCGGAAGGTTTGATAAAAAACTTAAGTAAAAAAATGTAAATTAAAAAGAGTTATTCTTCTTTAAAGAATACTCTACAATTAAAGCTATTAATAAAAATATAAAAAAACAATCCCGCAAAACCAGCAGGATTAATCGGCTAAGATATATCATACACTCTATGCACAGATAATACTAACTCAATAGAATAGGGGAATTAATCCGAAGAATTAATTTATATTACTCTAAAGTCTTAGTATAAACCTGCACATTAAAAATAATACATATATAATTTATAAACTTTGTAATAATTTTGGAATTTTAATCTTGAAAACCTCTTGTAGATTAATGCTTTTTATTACATATTCGATTAATAATTCCTGATTATTAAAATCCTGCATCATGCCCTCTATTCTAGGTAATACACCCAAAATTTCAACACCTGACAAGGAATGAATAATATCAGGAGCAGTTTTAATTGCAATATCATCTGTATCTGCAGGGTAATTAGAAATAATCACGCCTAAAATATCAATATTATGATTTTTTGCGGCTTCTATAGTCATTAGAGTGTGATTAATAGTACCAAGATCAGGTCTTGCAACAATAAGCAACGGTAAATTCAATAATTTCACTAAATCACGAACAAAAAAATTCTGATAAATAGGGGCTAAAAGACCACCAGCACCTTCAACCAGCACAATATCACACTGACTTTTAAGTTCCTGATAGTCCCTTATAAATAAATTTGGATTAATCTCTACTTCCTCAATAATAGCGGCTAATGAAGGAGCAACAGGATTAATAAAATCATAACTTGATTTAGTTAAGATATTGGGATCTATAGAATGAACAAAATGAAGATCAGGGGATATTAAGGTATCACCCCCATCAGTAGAACCGGTTTGCACTGGCTTATATACACCGATCGAATAACCCAACCCCTGCATCACTGCAGCCATGCCAGCAGTAACGACTGTTTTACCCACATCAGTATCTGTACCGGTTATAAAAATACTCATTCAAAGTCCCTTTAATTTTTATAAATTATAGCATTAATGCATGCAGAAAAAAATTGACATAAAAAGCTGTATTACAAAAAG
>DNSU01000109.1:21217-23349 GCA_003499585.1 Cyanobacteria bacterium UBA9579
AAGGATAATTATCCTGTCTCTTTTTATTGATTATAAGTATTACTGAACAATAATACCTGTTCTTACATCAATTGATAAAGGTCTTTCAAGTTTAATAAATAACGGTTCACCACTAGGAATTTCAATAGCACCACCACGTTGAAGAACAGCACCAACAACACCTAATCCTCCACCGATAGCTGTACCGTATATTGCGCCTTTACCAGTACTACCGGTAATAGCTCCTAAAGCTGTACCTAAAGCAGCACCAGAGCCAGCTCCAATTGCTGTCTTAAGTAAACCTTCACCAATACTTGCTTTCATAGAGCCGGCTTCCAATAGGCCTGTTTCAGTAGCAACACTGGCTTGAAGTGGGAATGACTGGCCTGAAGGCAATGTTATTGAGTTAAAGTCAATATTGATTCTAGCATTTCTATTGGCATGCTTGGCAGGAGTTACAGCTATAATTTTACCGCTAATTCTACTGCCAGCAGGAATTAACAACGTTCCCTGACTTGTGGTAACACTGTTAGGAACTCTAAGAACTACTGTATCACCAACATTTGCAATTTCACTACTGAGCGGAGTTTCAACTTGCGTTGGAATTACACTGTTAGATTCAACTGTAGCAATTGAACCTCTTAATATAACATTACTAATACCACCATCAGCAGCATATTGGCTTATTTGTTCAACAGAAGCAGGTTGTTGAGTCTGCTGTTGATATGACTGCTGCGGAACCTGATAAGGGTTTTGTTGTACAGGTTGCTGATAACCAGGTTGTGGAAAAGCTGGTTGCTGAGCCTGTTGAACTGGTGCTTCCATTCCAAGATTTCTTCTTAAATTCTGAAGCATAACGGCGACTTCTGCTCTTGTAGCACGTTTTTCAGGCATTAAGAAATTAGGCTGCGGATAATTAACAGCTAATCCTGCCTTAACAGATTTAGCAACCGGAACCACTGCCCAGTTTGCTACACGGCTGGCATCATAATATCTATTAAGAATTTGCTGAGCTTCTGACTGGGAAAGATAACCCAATTGAGCAGCAGATGATAAAATTGCCAATACTTCTGTTTTTGTAATGTAAGCATACGGTTTAAATGTATTATCAGGGAATCCTCTGATTAAACCAAGGTCATATGCTCTTTGGATAGTATCATATGCCCAGAATGAGCGTGAAACATCTTTAAATCCAAACTCCTGACCGATTGGAATACTTTCTTTCCCAAGGGATTTAACGATCATAGTAGCAAATTCTGCTCTTGTAACAGGGTTGTTCGGTCTAAACGAACTATCTGCATAACCGGACAAAATGCCTTGCTGTGATAGTGCCTGAACAGAATCATAAGCCCAGTAATCAGACTTTAAATCTGAAAACTCAGCGGCTAAAACAGGTAATAGACTTAAGCTTAACAAGTTAGCTGTTAATGCTGCACCTACAAACTTTTTTCTAAAATTCATTCTCTAAACTCCTTTCTAACTAAAGTAATATACAGAGTTAATTTAAGCTAGCACACTTTTAAACCAAAAGACAATTTTTTGAATGTATAAAAATTATCAGGTTAAATAGATATCTTACCAATGTGAATACATTACATATTTATCATAATTATAAACAGCGATTTATATATAAATTAGGTGATAATATCACCCAAGTTTTAATAAATTATACAGCAAACTTTTTAATACATTAACTAGTAGAGGCAGAAATAAGCAATAAGGAGACAGGTTACTATGGAAGAGCAAAAACAAGAAGAAAGACAAAATGGACAGGAATCACAAAAAGAAGAAATGAGAAAAAAAATGGAAGAAATGCAAGAAAAAATCACCTATGGAATCGATCGCGCAATGTGCACAACTGCTGAAAGCCTTGATAAAGCAGCAGAAAAAATGCAAACTACTGCAAAGTTCTTCAGAGGGAAAACCACAGATAACTTAAAAGAAGATTTAACAAAAGTTACTAAAAAATACCCTGGACAGGCTTTAGCAGGTGCAGTATTTCTAGGATTCTTATTTGGAAGAATGCTTTCCAGATAAATATTTAGAAGCTGTCTTGTTAAAGTTGGTGACACAGTCACATATTTAAGTCATCGATCTTGATATTAAAACTATGATTATTGAATTTAATGGTGCAACTTTAACCGCAGTCCATA
>DNSU01000109.1:23445-25500 GCA_003499585.1 Cyanobacteria bacterium UBA9579
ATATCTTGATTTTTACATTTTTAACCAGACAGGCTCTTAATAAAAATTTAAAGAGGAGGATAATTATGGTTGTTGAAAAATATACAGGACAACAACCAACGGTAGGTAATCTGATCAAACAATTGGTAAGTGATATTAATGACTTATTATATCAACATGTAGAATTATTCAGGCAAGAAATAAAAGAAGATGCGCAAATGGCGGCAAAATATAGCAGTATAGCAATTGCTGGTGCTTTAGTTGCCTATACAAGTCTTATATTTCTAGGATTCTTTATAATATTTACACTGGCATTGATTATGCCAATATGGTTATCATCTTTAACAGTAACAATTCTATACTTTATTATTGCTGTTATTTCGTTATTAATAGCGAAAAATCATTTACAAAAGTTAAAAAAAGAGCCGGATGCATCAATAGATGAAACAAGAAAGACTACAGAGGAGGCAAAAAAATGGCTTCACAATCTGAAATAAGAAAGGATATAGCCAACACCAGATCTCATATTTCATATATTGTTGATGAAATATCTGATACCGTACAGCACAGATTGGATATACAGAAAAAGATTCGGGAAAATCCAACAATGGCTGTTGGAGTTGCACTTGCAACAGGTTTCTTTGTTGCGAGTTTATCATCTGCAGCAAGCCGAGCTGTCCTAAAATTTGGGATGAGAACCGCATTTGCAGCACTAAGCGCCTACGCATCAAGAAAAGCAATGTCATATATAGTAGGTAAAACAAGATAACATAACATATTTATATTTTATAAACTTATTTTCAGGGAGATAATGCAACTTTATCTCCCTTTTGCTGTTTAAAAATTATCGAGGTTACAAATAATTATGTTTACAAAATTAAATCAGTAAATATCATAAGGTTAATAAACAAACCAACCGATTGTCTATGATTAAATCCACAAAAGTCTTATACCCTAAACAATTAATATGCACTAATGAAAGGAAAATCAATGAATAATAAAACAGTTTTATTAACTATATTGGATGGATGGGGATGTGGCTCAAAATGTCCAACCAATGCCATAGAAGCTGCCAATTTGCCAACTTTTCATTCACTATTAAATGATTATCCTGATACCTGTATATATGCAGATGGTGAACATGTAGGTCTACCTGAAGGACAAATGGGAAATTCTGAAGTAGGCCACTTAAATCTAGGTGCAGGCAGAGTGGTTTATCAGGAATTAACCAGAATAAATAAGGCAATAAGAGAAAAGACGTTCTTTGAAAATACAGAACTATTAAATGCCATTAACCATGCCAAAAAGAATAATTCATCAATACACTTTATGGGACTGGTTAGTGAAGGCGGTGTTCACAGTGCAATGGGTCACCTTTATGCACTTATAGACCTTGCACATCAACACGGATTAAAAGATGTATATGTACACGCTTTTCTGGACGGACGCGATACACCTCCACAAAGCGCTATTGAATATGTAACTCCGGTAGATGAAAAATTAAACAAACTCGGTTTACCTGCCGTTGCATCTGTGATTGGCAGATATTATGCAATGGATAGAGACCAAAGATGGGATAGAGTGCAAAAAGCATATGATTGCTTACTTTACTCAGAAGGAAACTCCGCCAATAACGCTGTAGAAGGAATACAAAATTCATATAATAAAGACGCCAATGACGAGTTTGTATTACCAACAGTGGTAGGCGATGAAAAATCCAGATTAAAAGACAACGATGCAATAATATTCTTTAATTTCAGACCGGATAGAGCAAGGCAATTAACAAGAGCTATCAATGATCCGAATTTTGATGGCTTTAACAGAAAAACAGTACTTAATAACACATATTATGTTTGCATGACTCAATATGACGAAACATTTAATCTTCCAATAGCGTTTACTCCACAACATTTAAATCAAATTTTAGGCGAAGTTCTTGACCAGCATAAAGTCCAGCAATTCAGAACAGCTGAGACAGAAAAATATGCACACATCACCTTTTTCTTTAATGGTGGAGTTGAAAAATCCTTCCCGACAGAAACAAGGGTTATGGTTCCATCACCCAAAGTGGCTACT
>DNSU01000109.1:25536-26072 GCA_003499585.1 Cyanobacteria bacterium UBA9579
CGGTCAGGAAAGATTGATAATACCTTCTCCCAAAGTGTCCACTTATGATTTAAAACCGGAAATGAGCGCTCCTGAAGTAGCACAGAAAGTAATTGAAGCTCTTAAATCCAAAAAATACCAGTTCATCCTTGTGAATTTTGCTAATCCCGATATGGTAGGCCACACAGGGAAACTCGATGCAACTGTAAAAGCACTGGAAACAATAGATAACCTCCTGAATCAAATAGTAAATACAGTAAAACAAGTTGATGCTGTAATGTTACTGACATCGGATCACGGAAATGCAGAATGCATGGAGGATCCTAAAACTCATGAACCGTTCACAGCGCATACAACAAACCCGGTTCCGCTTATTTTAATTAACTATGATCAGGAAGCCTCACTGAAAGAAGGCGGCAATCTGGCAGACGTTGCACCAACTATACTGGATATTCTGGAAATACAAAAACCTGAAGAAATGACCGGTAATTCATTAATAGTAAAAAAACCAGCACTAAATAAAGCATAGATTAAATAAAGTAAAGTAAAAGAGGTGG
>DNSU01000089.1 GCA_003499585.1 Cyanobacteria bacterium UBA9579
ATTATTTCCCGTCCGTCTGGCCACAGTTTTTTATAAATCTTTTCCGCGTGGGCTACCAAGTAGGGACATATTCGTACAACTCACAAGCTCGTTGACGATTATAGTCAAGCCCACCCTACGCACTACAAGCTAAATTGAAGATGAAATAAGATAAAAAATAACGACTTATGGATGTGTGAACGCCGAATATAAGCTTTAGCACCACTTGTTTGAACGAAGTGAGTTTGGTGCGTCATGGAATATAAGCAATAAACCAAGTTCCCAACATCCGTAAACGGCAGCAGAGTTTTTGTTTCTTTTGCTTACTTTCTCTTTATTTTTGTTGCAGGTAAAAATAAAGAAAAGTAAGAAAGCGTTAAGATTACGGTAAGAGATTCTTCGCTTTGCTCAGAATGACAATGCATTGATTAGTGCTGGTGGGTAAGTAGTTAAATTGTAATATACAAGCTATGTTTAAATCAGATACCCACCCTACTTTATGACTCCTTCTGCCATAGGCGGGGCGGGCGAATGAGTTCAGAATGACAAAGAATGACAGTGCGTAAACTTGATAAATTCAAAAAAGAATAACCTTAATAAAACAATCCTAAAACCCTGAAATATAGGTTTAATAGAAACTTTAAACATAAAATTCGTCATTATAATTAGATAGATTTTATCCTGATAACTTAAATTCAAATATTAAATCCATATTAATTTTTTTTGATATAAGCAATGTTTAAAGTAAAATGAATAAGAACAGATACAAAGTAATAGTTTAAAGGAACACACTATGTGGGAATATACAGAAAAAGTTAGAGACTACTATAGAAATCCTAAAAATGTTGGAGAAATAGAAGATGCAGACGCTATTGGTGAGGTAGGAAGCATCAGCTGCGGCGATGCACTAAAACTATTTCTCAAAATAGATAACGGCATAATAACTGATGCAAAGTTTCAGACATTTGGATGCGGCTCTGCAGTAGCAAGTGCCGGTGCATTGACTGAAATGATTATCGGCAAATCAGTTGAAGCAGCATCAAAATTAACCAATCAAGATATTACTGACTTTTTAGGCGGTTTACCTGAGCAAAAAATGCACTGTAGCGTCATGGGACAAGAAGCTCTTGAAGCTGCTATTCAAAATTATCATGGCAAACCTGCTGAAAAAATTGAAGTTGGAAGCAGGATAGTTTGTAAATGCTTTGGCACAACCGAAGACAAAATCAGACAAATTATTCAGGAAAATGATATAACTAATATCGAAGGCGTAACCAATTACTGTAAAGCAGGTGGCGGTTGCGGTAAATGTCACGATGATATTCAAGAAATTATCGATAATGAAGCCCAAAAACGAGAAGTACAGCCTGAGAAAAAAGCTTTAACCAAAACTCAAATGATCATTAAAGTTAACAATATCCTTGAAAACTACATTGCAACTGAGTTAAAAAAAGATGGCGGTGATATTGAGCTCGTAGATGTAGATGGCTATAAAGTTTTCGTTAATCTGCAAGGTTCTTGCAAAAACTGCCCCAGCAATAACTTAACTCTGAAAAACTTTGTAGAAGGAGTTTTAAAAGAGCAAATAGATAGCAATATAGAAGTGATTGAAGCGTAAACAAGGTAAAAATAATGGAAATTAGCAAAAAATCCGATAAAATATTATATTTCGATAATAATGCAACAACAAAAGTAGCTGATGAAGTTGTATCAACCATGATTCCTTTTTATTCAGAATATTACGGCAACCCCTCAAGCATGCACGATTTTGGCGGATCAGTTGGAAAATATATTGTTAAAGCCAGAGAGCAAGTAGCAAGGCTACTAGGCGCAACTAATCCTCATGAAATAATCTTTACTAGCTGTGGAACTGAAAGTGCTAACATGGCAATCAGAGGCGCTTTAGAAATCAATAAGCATAAAAAGCATATAATCACTACAAAAGTTGAACACCCTTGCGTGCTAAATACATTCAAATGGCTCGAAAAGAAAGGTTACACAGCAACATACTTATCTGTGAACTCAGAAGGTGAGCTTGATCTGGAAGAGTTCAAAAACAGCCTAACAGATGATACAGCCCTTGTAGCTTGCATGTGGGCTAATAATGAAACAGGAGTGCTATTTCCTGTTGAAAAAATGGCTAAAATTATAAAAGAAAAAAATCCCGAAACCGTTTTCTTTGTAGATGCAGTTCAATCAACAGGCAAAATTCCTATTAATGTTAAAGACACAGAGATAGATATATTGGCCATTTCAGGTCATAAAATCCATGCCCCCAAAGGAGTTGGTGCTCTTTATATCAGAAAAGGCACACTGGTAAATCCTCTTATAATTGGCGGCCATCAAGAAAGAGGAAAAAGAGCAGGCACAGAAAACGTAGCTGGTATTATAGGTTTAGGCGCAGCTGCTGAGCTTGCATTACAATACCTTGATGATGAAAATACCAGAATAAAATATCTCAGAGATAAACTTGAAAGAGGCTTGTTAGAAAGAATCTTCAATGCAAGAGTTAACGGATCAA
>DNSU01000190.1:0-2957 GCA_003499585.1 Cyanobacteria bacterium UBA9579
AAATAGTCCTCTTGTCATCCTGAGATGACATAGTCATTTTTATAAGTCCTCAATTCTTCCAACAGTACTTAAGTTCGTGTGTTAGCACCGACGGAATAAATATCCCCTGACTGTAAACCAACCAATAACAAAATCACTACACACCCAGAAAACTCCACCAACACTGCATTATCAGAGATGAAAAAGGTGCAAAACAGGTGCAAATCAGTTGCAAAATTCAAAGAAATTAAAACAATATCAATATCTTAAAGAAGCTCTAAAGTATGTTCATAATTGATAAACAGCAAATATTAACTCTTAACAACCACCTATCACTATATTTCAAGCCTTTATTAGTTACTATAATATGAATTTGATATTATAGCTTATATTTCGGATAATATAAATGTATAAATTTATTAGAAAGCTAGAATTATAAAAATGGCATATAAAGATTTAAGAGAATTTATTGAGATACTAAAAACCCAAAACGAGCTACTGGAAATAGATACGCCAGTAAGTGCCAACCTTGAAATCACTGAAATCACCGATAGAACCTCAAAGAATATAGATTTCCCAAATAAGGCATTACTTTTCAATAACGTTGAAGGATATGACATTCCTGTCTTAACCAATGCTTTTGGCTCTTTCAATAGAATGAACCTATCTCTTGGCGTCAATGATGTAAGAGAAATAGCTTCAAGAATAGAAAACCTTATAAAGCCTGAGATTCCAGACAGCTTATTCGGAAAAGCTTCTATGCTGCCAAAGTTGATGGAAGTCAGTACAATTTTCCCTCAGATTGTAAGCAATGCTCCCTGTCAGGAAGTAATTATTACTGATTTAAGCCAGCCAATCCTTGATAAATTACCTATTTTAAAATGCTGGCCGCAAGATGGCGGTGAATTTATCACCCTGCCTCTTGTCATAACTAAAAACCCCTCTACAGGCACCAGAAATATGGGCATGTACAGGCTTCAAAAGTACGATAATACCACTACCGGCATGCACTGGCACAAACACCATGACGGAGCCAAGTTCTTTGAAGAAGCCAAGAAACTTGGCAAAAAGTTTGAAGTAGCCGTTGCACTGGGGTGCGATCCTGCAATTACTTATGCAGCAACAGCACCATTACCTCCGAGAATTGACGAGATGCTTTTTGCGGGATTTTTACGCAAAAAACCCGTACAACTGGTTAAATGCAAAACCGTTGATCTGGAAGTTCCCGCTGATGCGGAGATAGTTCTCGAAGGATATATCGATCATGATGAATTAAGGCTGGAAGGCCCATTCGGAGATCATACAGGCTATTATAGCCTTTCTGACATGTATCCGGTATTTCATATAACAGCAATGACACATAGAAAAACCCCAATTTACCCTGCAACAATAGTAGGCAAGCCTCCGCAAGAAGATTGCTATATGGGAAAAGCCACCGAACAGATATTTTTACCTCTTTTAAGACAGATTTTACCTGAAATTGTTGATATGAATCTGCCTATCGAAGGAGTTTTCCACAATTGTGCCATTATTAGCATAAATAAACGCTATCCCGGCCATGCCAATAAAGTCATATCAGCTATCTGGGGCTTTGGCCAGATTATGTTTACCAAATTTGTAATTGTAGTTGATGAAGATGTAAATGTTCACGATTTGTCAGAAGTAGTTTGGAAGGTCTTCAATAACGTAGACCCCGCAAGAGACTGCATAATAACAAAAGGCCCTGTTGATGTCCTCGATCATGCATCACAAATGCACGGTCTTGGCGGTAAAATGGGCATAGATGCAACAAAAAAATGGAAAACCGAAGGCTTCACCCGCGACTGGCCAGACGAAATCATAATGAGCGAAGACATCAAGAAAAAAGTAGATTCCAAATTACAGGATTATTTAAAAAGGAGATAACAAATTTTGCTTATTCTAGTGTCATTGCGAGGAGCATAGCGACGAAGCAATCCACAAAATACTATTTTAGATAATTTGGAATTAATGCTGTAAAATTAAATGAATAATCTGGAAAAAGAAAAATGGCTAAAGAAATAACTACTCAAGATTTGCAAACTAAATTTATAGATATAATTAATACTTACCATGAGTATGTGAATAATTTTAATCTTGGTGAAAATAACGCCATTTTAAAGTTAATTTTAGCAAAAACCTTGACAAATCTTTGTTCTGCTAACTTATTATGGTCTAAAGCTTTATTTTATGATTCATTTATACTTCTTAGAAGTTCTTTTGAATCATTTATTTTATTTGAGTATTTAGTATCATTTCCCGATGAGGTCGATACTTACAAATTAGACTCAGAAATATCAGAATTTAAAAATCTTTATGGGTATTATAAAAGAGGTTTATTATCAATTGAACAATTATCAGAAGTTTTTTTAGAACTACAAGATGAAACAAAAGCAAAGTTGAAAATTAATATTGACCCTAAAACAAATCTAATTGAATTTAATCTTAAAAAATTGGAAGGTTTTTTTAAGTCACATAAATCTATTTTGCAAAATCCATTTAAAATGATGGACAAATTAAAAGAAGCAAAGCATCCATATATTAAGGAAATTGATTGTTATTCATTACATACTTGGAATATAAATTCTCAAATGGTACATGGGGAATTTCATCATCTTAAAAATTATTTTATAAAAACTGAATTCAATGAAAATGAATACCAATCTGAATTATTGGACAAAATAAAAGAGTGTTTTAGGCAATCATCTGCAATTATTGTATATTCAATGGAATCAATAAACTCACTAATTGAGGATAGCAAAGATTTTAAAATATCTGTTTGGGAAAAAATTAAGCTTTTCCACAAATACCTTGGTTATGATGTAAGCAGATTGTTTAATCAAAAGATAATCGAACAATCTGATTTAATACAAATAATAAAAAATCCTATTTTAATTCCTGTTTATAATCCTACTCAAAAATATAAGTAAGTAGGGTGAACTTTAGCCAAACTGTAGGGG
>DNSU01000190.1:3048-5863 GCA_003499585.1 Cyanobacteria bacterium UBA9579
CAAGAAAATAAGCAACCCGTCGGATGTGTATACTTACTCATCAAAAACAGAATTAGGAGTTAAAAATGTTTAGAAAAGTCAGAGTATTAGGGATTCAGATCACTCCTGAAATTGGAAATAAAGAAGCTAATCTCAAAAAAATTGAGAATCATATGGAACAAAACAGCTGGTTTCAACCTGATCTGATTGTTTTACCGGAAGTTTTCAACTCTGGTGTAGGACAGGGAAAACTTCTTCAAAATATGGCCGAACCTGTTTCAGGTGGGGCAACTACAGAATTAATGGCTAATATGGCCTCTAAATATAAGACAAATATCATTGCAGGCAGCTATATAGAAGAAGGAACTGACGGAAAATTCAGAAATACTTCCATAGTATTCAATAGATCAGGTGAAATAATTGGCAAATATAATAAAATCCATATGTTTTCCTATTATGGAAGTAACGAAGGAGAATTTATCACTCCCGGAACTTGCAGTACAGTAGTAGAGACTGATATTGGCAAAATTGGCCTTAGTGTTTGTTATGACCTAAGATTCCCTGAATTATACAGATCACTAACCTATGCAGGTGCACAAATAATAGTCTGCCCTGCGGCATGGCCTTATCCAAGACTGGAACACTGGCTAACCTTGAATAAAGCAAGAGCTATAGAAAATCAGGTATATTTCATCGCTGTTAATCAGGTAGGTAAAACCAACGGCGCAAGAGTAAATCTGGGTCATTCAATGATAATTGATCCCTGGGGTGATGTAATTACATCAGTGGGAGATGCAGAAGGCGTTATGATGGCAGAGATTGACCTTGATACGGTGAAAAAACTAAGAGAAGAATTCCCTGTTCTAAATGATCGAAACTTGAACGCTTATCAGGTTTAAGTTCTTACAGTTTCCTTATTATCAGGGGTATCATCATATTCGCTTAAGTCATACAAATCTGCTTCCAGTTCCTCAATATGAGCTTTAAGATGCTTTAAACTTCTTTCAATCCTTGGCATTAAACTATTCTTATTTCTTAAAAACTGTACATTGATAAACTTTATAGATGATAAATTGTCCAGATAAAGCTTTCTTGCTCTTAAAATTCTTTCATATATTTTCTTATGTATAAATTTTTCACTCTCAGAAAGGCATGTAGAAAGCGTTCCAAGCGTAACTTGAGAATCTTTAATCTTATCTTTCGCCACTTCCAGCCTAAATTGCTCTAAATGTTCTTCTAATTTACGATAAATATCAAGCATAAATTTTTTCTTTTTAGAAAGGTTAATCTCAAAATACTTCTTAGTACAGATATAGCCGCTTTGAATCAACCATTTTTTGTCTTCATCAGCGATATTAAAGTCAATAACCTGCGTTTTCCCTGCATCAATACTTACAATGTCAAATTGGTCGTTCTGTCCATAAGTGCTGGTCAGTATATCAGTAGAAATATTATATGAAGTATCAAGAATAGCACTAAAATAATCGAGTAGACTGTTTATTTTTCTACCCTGCCTATCTCCTTCAAGCCTAAATTCAAGAATTCGCGCACTGGAACTTGATATCAGGTTTTTTGAAAATAGCCAAATCGGGAAATTGTTAATTACATCACCATCAACAAGACATTCATCATCTTCCCATATAGGTTTAAAGAAACCGGGAATACTTATGGAAGCCCTTATTGCATAAGCGATTTCAACATCAGGAGTTGTGCTTTTACTGTATTCTTTAAAAGTTGTATAACTAATATTCGTTGCAATTATGACTAAATCTTTTTTAATATCCTTAAAAGTTACAGGCTCATTACCTTTGGGGTTAAATTTTTCTCCATAGATCTTGCTTTCTATAAGTTTTTTTAGAGTAAAATATAATTTTTCTCCCTTACAAATACCAAAATCCTTACCCATAGGAATATACAAATCACGAAAAGTTTCAAAAGAAGTATTAAAGATAACATCACTTATTTCTTCATATGTATAGCCAACTGCATAAAGAGTAGCGAAAATAGATCCAACAGAAGACCCTGCATATCCTGATATATCAATACCTAATTCTTCAAGGGCTTTAATTACACCAAGATAAGCTGTGCCTCTTACCCCACCACCTGCAAATATACAATAATAATCAGACATGTTGACCTCTTCGATAAAGTGTTATACTTCTCATCTTTTTATAAATAAGTAATTATTCCTTATCATCATTATTCAATGACTAATATTAAAAGATATCATGCATTTCTAGTATTTTATAAAAAGAAAAAGTAAATAATTATTGGAAAAATAGGACTATTAATTTGAGATAAAATATGGAATCTAGTAAAATAAAAACTGGTGATACCAAGTAGGGGCATATTCGTACAATTCGCAAGCTCATCTACGAATACAGCCATATCACCTAACTTCAGTTATCGACTAAAGTTATTGTAGTACTATTTAAAAGGCTTACTACATTCTAACACTTATTCTTGTAAGGAAAATTTTAGTAAATTTATTATCAGGAGCTGGACAAATGGGTATATCAGTAGTAATACATACTTATAATGCGGATAAATATCTTGAAGAATGCTTACAGTCTGTAAGTTCTGTTGAGGAAATTATTATATGCGATATGCATAGTACAGATAGAACAATAGAGATTGCTCAAAAGTACGGTTGTAAAATTATTTATCATGAAAATTTAGGCTTTGCAGACCCTGCAAGAAATTTTGCATTGAGTCATGCCACGCAGGACTGGGTCTTAGTGGTTGATGCAGATGAAATTATAACTAAAGAGCTTCTTGATTACTTAAGAGAGGTAACTCAAAAACCTGATTGCCCTGATTGTTATCAGATTCCAAG